>JAESUW010000109.1 GCA_016760525.1 Labilibaculum sp. | reverse complement strand
AACTGTTTACGATAAGAAAAAAATAATAAAAAATGGTTCGGCAGAATTATGGAATTATGCCGAAAAACTTATTAATAATAGTGTTGAAAAAGGCATTTTGTTGGAATAAATACAGTTGTGAACACTCGGATCATGATTGGTCATAATGACAGATATGCCATTGTGGGAATCAGGTTTTCGAGCCCTTACACCTTGATAAATATAAGAAGTAAAATATATTAACTAAGGTGCTGTGCTAACCGTTAAAACCCAACAGACCAAGCCCAAAACCTGGTCCTTTTTAAACTACTGATCAATTATTTTTATAAAAGGGCTGAAATAATTGATCCAAAGTAGTATTCACAGCTCAACAGCTGATAACAATCTGTAAAAATCATAACAAGTGATGGATTCTTACAGTTTAACGTTATGGGCAAGGTTAACGAGAGCGTGAGTGTAACGGATAAAATGGAAATCAATAATGACGAATAACGACAATAAAAACGACTGGTTTACAATTGAAAAAATAGATGACAACACATCTGTAATAAGTGAATACAAACATTGGGAAGAAACACATTGTTACGTACTAAATGGAACAGAAAGATGCTTATTGATTGACACGGGACTTGGAGTTGAAAATATTTGGGAACAAGTACAAAAATTGACAGACAAACCAGTTACTGTAGTTACGACACACGCACATTACGACCACTTTGGAGGACACAAATACTTTCCTGACTTTTATGTACACGAAGCCGAAACAGAATGGATAAATGGCGGATTTCCTTTGACATTAGAACAGGTTAAAAACTTTTTGGTGGAAGAACCGTGCGATTTCCCAAAAGATTTCGACATTAATAGTTATTACCTTTTTGAAGGAGTTCCAACAAGAGTACTGAAAGATAATGATACGATTGAACTAGGAAAACGAACAATTCAAATATTACACACTCCGGGACATTCTCCTGGACATATGTGTTTTTATGAAAAAGATAAAGGGTATTTATACACGGGCGATTTAATTTATATTGGCGAATTGTTTGCATATTTCCCGTCAACAGCCCCGATTGCCTATATGAATTCAATAAAAAAATTATTGAGTTTAGCAGTAAAAAAAATTCTGCCTGCACATCACGACTTAAATATCCCATTGTCGATTATAAAAGATATGGACAAGGCTTTTACAGAATTGTACGAAAAGGGAAAATTGAAACACGGAAGTGGAACATTTACATATGAAAATTTTGGAATAAAACTTTGAAAATGAAAGAACAAAACCCAGCCCAGAACATTTTGTATAAGTAATGGCGGGGTTCGGTGGGTTCTCGTAGGTCAGATTCCCGTCCGATTTTCTTTCGTCCTGCGGACAGAAAATCGCTCGAAAATCCGCCATTACTCATACAATTCATTGTTGTGTGCAATACATCAAGACAATGGAACAAAAATAAATAGTTAGTTAAAATAAGATAAAAGGTAAACATAACAATCAAGCAATAAACTTTGATGTTGTTTGTAATAAAAATGGACTCAAATGAGATTATAAAACTTCTAAAATCAAATGATAATCACAGAGTAGATAAATTTATTTGGAAAATATAAAAATGAGAAATAATGAGAAAAATCAGAATAATGTTGTTCTTTTTAACTGTATTGTTTTTTTCCAGTTGTGAAAATATGGTCAGGATTAATGAGATTGAGAATGTCATAACAAAAAATGACCTTAACATACAACTGAAAATTGATGTTGATAATGATTATGAAATCCAAAAAATTTTGGAAAATGAAAACAGTAATAATTACTATCTGAAAATAAATGTTGCTAATAAATTTACAATAAGAGGAAAAACAGAGATTAGTGCCAATAAGAAATATAGACTGTCTATTATTTTAAAGAACGTTAATGCAAACCCTGTTATAATGTATTCGTTTTGGAAAGGACTTAAAACATCTGTGAGAAATTATACATTGGCAGGAGAGAATGGAAATCCACCAATATCAAAAACTCAGGATATATATAATGACTGGGTAACGTTTGGTGAATATTTTGAAGCCCAAGAAGGAGAAGATTCTTTTATGCTAACTCTTTTTTGTGAAAGTGGCACCTTTTATATAAAGGAGATAAAAATTGAAGAAGTAAAATAATAAAGCGATAAGATGCTGAATATAAAAGTACTGCACACAACAACTAAGCGTTCGTGTGGCAGGAACTGCTCAACATGGATGGTGTGTTGACGTAACCGGTAATTAAATTGTTCCTTTTATGGGTAGATATAATTTGCAGGATTTTTAGCAAAGGGTATGTTGCGATATGAAGTTCTTAAAATAGCATCATTTCAAAAATATTGTAAAGTTGTAGAGTGATCTTCAGCTTTTTTTTGTATTCACGAATTTTCCCAATTGGACATAGCTATCATGGTAGCCTTGGCTTAAGACTTTATTTTCACAATAGCCTGAAGGATTGATTTATCAGCACTCGTAATCCACAACTTAACATGCAATTTTCCATTATACCACATTTTGGAACAAACACAATAGTTGTCAATAATAGAAGGTAAAGCAATTAGTAATTATACATATTGGATAATTTATTTGTATATTTGTATGTATGATTTATATCTTGGATAAAATAAATGGTGAGTTGGTAAAATCTGAGATAGTGCCAATAGACAAAGATACCATTCCCCTGAAAAAAGATGGTTGGAATTTCAATTGGAGAAGCCTGTCAAAAGATGAAGATGGACAAACCTATATCTTAAGAACATTGAATTCTCCAAACCAGATAGAAGGAGCTTTGTGTTTAAGGCTTGAGTATGATATGTTGATAATGGATGTATTAGAGTTAGCTCCTCATAATATTGGACAAAAAAATAAACGCTATGATTATGTAGCAGGTTGTTTGATTGCTTTTGGATGCAGGGAAAGCTTCAAGATAAAAGATGATTACAAGGGGTTTTTAACATTTGTATCTAAAACAAACTTGATTAAATGGTATGCAGAAAAATACGGAGCAGAGTTAGCTCTTGGACAGCGGATGTTTATTGACTGGGAAAACGGAGAAAAATTAATTGAAAAGTATTTAAATCGAACAAAAATTGATTAGTCATGAAAAAGAGAATAGAAGAACCACAAGAAAGTATGCTGACTCATAGGATGGATATTGGCACACAAGGATTTGATGATTTTCAGACTATCTTATTAAATAAATCTAGAAAACGAACTGAAAACCAAAAAAGGAGAATTGATTTATTGACTATCAAATACGAAATGGAAGATTATTTAATTTCGGATAAATCTGTAGTTAAATCTGCAGGAGAATTTTTAAGGACTATTTTAAAAACATTAAAAATTCAGCAAAAGCAGTTTGCTGAGTATTTGGGTTTGAAACCATCTAATCTAAGTAAATTAATTAGTGGAGAACGTACGATAAACTATGACTTAGCATTGATATTTGGTCGGTTGTTTAATCATAATCCGATATTATGGATTGAGATTCAAGCAAAGAATGAATTAAATCGGTTACTCCATGCTGAGAGAAAAAAATATTCAGTCTACTCACTAAATGATTTAGTAAGAGAACATAAAAAAGCGGTATAGTAAAGTGTCATATGCAATGCGGGTTTTAGCGGTTTTTGAGCTGTGGCTCGTTGTTGTAATTCCAGTGTAAAAATCCTAATGAAATGGGTGATACAGCAATTATCTTATTTTCTTGAATTTATGCTGCTGTTAAAGTTGAAAGTGGCCCAAATAAGATCCTTAAAACAACTATATTTAAAACTTAATTGTGCAGTTTTATAAGTTTTTAGACAGACTGCCGTTATCGCCAATTTTGGAAAAAAGAAACTGGACTAATCAATGGATGTTTTATCTTTGAGAAATGAATACTGAACTGAACACATTTGAATATAAAAAGTGGATTGAAGAATTAAAATCCAAAATTCATTCGGCAAAACGAAAAATTGCTTATTCTATTAATTCTCAGCTTCTCGAAATGTATTGGGAAATTGGAAAAGATATTTCGGGAAAGCAAGAAAAATCAGAATGGGGAAGCAAATTTATCGAACAAATTGCTCTTGAATTGAAACATGAATTTCCCGAAATAAAAGGGTTTTCTCGTAGAAATATTTATGCAATTCGACAATGGTATAAATTTTACTCAACAAAATATCAATTTGTGCCACAGAGCGTGGCACAATTACCATGGGGTCATAATCGTTTAATTATCACAAAAATAAAAGATATTGACGAAGCTGAGTTTTATTGTAACGAAACAATCAAAAATGGTTGGGACAGGGACACTTTAGAAATCCAGATAGAAAACAAACTTTATAATAGACTTGGTTCTGCTGACAATAATTTCTCCCAAACACTTCCTGCCGAACAATCAAAGCTCGCTTCAGAAACATTAAAAGACCCATATAATTTTGATTTTCTTGGATTACATGATGATGCGTTAGAAATCGCAATCGAAAATGAATTAGTTAAAAACATAACCAAGTTTTTATTAGAACTGGGAAAAGGGTTTGCATTTCTTGGAAGACAATATAAGATTGAAGTAAGTGAGAATGATTATTTCATCGACATGCTTTTCTATCACATGGAACTCAGGTGTTATATAGTTATTGAACTGAAAGCAGGCAAATTCAAACCAGAGTTCACAGGAAAACTGAACTTCTATTTATCAGCAGTTGACAGTCAACTTAAAAGAGATGAGGATAATCAATCAATTGGAATTCTTCTCTGTAAAAAGAAAGATAAAATAGAGGCAGAATACGCTCTCAGAGACATTAATAAACCAATGGGAATCACAGAATATAAGCTTACTGATGCAATTCCTGAAAACATTAAGACCAAGCTTCCATCAATAGAAGAACTTGAAAATGAGTTGATAAAAAAAGAGAAAAACAGGCGCTAACAACTAAGCGTTCGTGTGGCAGGAACTGCCCAACATGAACGGTGGGTTGACGTAAGCGGTGACAAAATTGCTAGTTTATGGGGAATGATCTAATTTTGGGAACTTTTAACAAAGGCGATATTGCAATATGAAGCCCTTTATATGCAGTAATTTCAAAAATATAGTATAGCTGTAGAGTAATCTTCAGCTTTTTTTTGTTTAGTATTCACGAGATTTTACAAAGCAAAAGGGGAAAATAAAACGAAAGCTATTACAAACGACGGCAAGTCATGGTCGAACATCCCTACGGAACCATAAAACGACAATGGGGCTTCGTCACATTGTAACAAAAAAAGGCATTGAAAGGGCTAGTGCCGATGTGGGCTTAATCATGATTGCCTGTAACCTACGCCGTTTAATTAATATAGTTGGTGTGAAAAACCTTTATGGAATGGGTAATACAGTAAGGACTTTTATATTTGTTGTTTTTTGATGCTGTCAGACTCGAAATGGATACAAATAAGAACTTTCTTTCTATTCGTAAATAAACGTGATGTTAATTTTTATGTATCCTTAAAACAGCTATATTTAAATTCTAAGCTGGTAGTTTTGTGAGTTTTAAACAAATTTTAAAACAACTAATAACAAAAGGAGAAAAACATGAAGAAGATAGCAATTATTGGAGCAGGATTAATGACGAAACCAATGGTCGATTATTTTATAGATAAAATTGGCTATAAAGTTATCATGCTAAATCGCACATTAGAGAAAGCTGAAAGTATAATTGGAAACAGACCATTGGGTGAAGCTGTGGGCTGGGCAAATAATAATACCGAAACACTCGATCGGGTAATTAAAAATGCAGATGCAGTAATTAGTATGGTTCCTAAACCTTTGCACATAAAAATAGCAAAATCGTGTCTGAAATACAAAAAAAATATGATTACGGCCTCTTACGAAATCCCCGAACTAATGGCCTTAAAGGATGATGTTGAAAAGCAAGGGATCTTAATTTTGAATGAATTAGGTGAAGTACCAGGTATGGATCATTTTGGCACTCAAATGTTGCTTGATGAAATAAAAAATGATGGTGGACGAGTTTTAAGTATCAATTCATATGGTAGCGGAATACCGGCTTTTGAATCCAATAATAACCCGATGGGATATAAATTTAGTTGGGATCCGAGAACCGTTTTTGTCGCTGCTCAAACAGCAGGAGCATATCTTGTTAATGGAAAGAAAATTTCGATACCAGGAAATAAGCTATTTGAAAAATTTTGGTTTGTTGATATTGAAAAACTTGGCACTTTTGAAACATACCCTAATAAAGATGTTGAAAAATATGTTAAGCCTTTTGCTTTAGATGATGAGGTTTCTTTTTACCGTGGACTTTTAAGATATTCGGGATATTGCAATAATATGAGCAATATGGAAGCACTTGGATTGTTTGATAGTGAAAAGATAAGTAAGCTTAATAATACGACTTTTCGCCAATTTACAGCATCACTTATCAAGGCCGATCTATCCTCGAATATTGAGCAAAGTGTAGCCGATTTTTTAAAAATAAAATCGAACTCAGATATAATTCATCGTTTAAAATGGCTGGGGCTATTTGATGATACATTAATCCCTTTTGATAATGGGACTCATCTTGACGTTCTTTTAAACAGAATGTTAGAAAAAATGCAATATGAACCAGATGAAAAGGATATGATTATTTTGCATATCGAGATAATTGCAGAGTTTGATAACGGAAAAAAAGAAAAAAGAATTGCCACAATGGTGGTAAAAGGAGAACCTGGAGGTGAAACAGCCATGTCAAGAGCTGTAGCTCTTCCAACAGCAATTGCAACAAGATTAGTTGTTGATGGACTTATAAAAGCAACAGGCTTAAAAATGCCGCCAACTTTACCTGAACTTTATAAACCAGTACTGGAAGAACTGAAAAATTTCGGATTTGAGTTTTCAAAAAAAAGAATCAAACTTAATTAGCCTGAAAATCTGTTTACAACAAATGTAGCATGTCCACTTACGACTTGCTTTAGGCTCTGCCAGAGTTCAAAACTCTGGCAGGGCTGAAAGGCAGAAGGCTGTTTTTATAAAATAGTTTTTGCTTTTTTTATGCACTATCGTCACTTCAAATTATGTTGCTGATACTATAGTAATTCTTTCCTTAGTACTGATTAAATATTTTGGTAAACAATTATTGTTTTGTAGATTCGGATTTACAATTGGTTTTGTTGTAGAATAAATAATCCAGAAAAAGCTAAAATTAAATAACAAATAGAATGGGAAAGTTTTCACTTTACGATTTATTAGGATTACTTCTGCCCGGAGTCATCTTTATGTTTTTTTGTAATGCTATAAGCAAGCTTTATGGCATCAGCTATACATTTTCAGGAATGCTTAATTGGCAGGTAAATATTGGTATCAGCTTGTGTTTTGCTCTTATTATTGGAGCAATGCTCTACACTGCAAATTTCTATTTAGTAAAAAAGTCATGCTACAATTGGCTTTTGGGAATGTACAAACAGCTTACTGTTCTTTATTTAAAAATGGAGTTTCTTCATCAATTGATGAATGAAACTTTGAATATAAAATCAAACGAATGGTACGGAAAGAATATCTTTTTTAATAAAGCCGATTTCGATGTTCTTCCAAAAAATCAACAGAAAGAAACCGAAGGTTTGCAAGACGAGTTTTACGACCGCATGTATTACGAATTGGAGTATCACGCTAAAATAGAACATGCAAAAATAAACTTAGGGCTTTAAATGGCAGCATTTCACTGGCCTTGCCACCCAAATACAGCGATTCAAAAACATCGCCCATAT
>JAESUW010000019.1 GCA_016760525.1 Labilibaculum sp. | reverse complement strand
GGGAATGCCCAGTATAATAGGGATAAGAAATTATTCCTTGGAGCTTCGGTCGGATATCAATATCCCTTGGGAGATTTTGGTGATCAGGCAAAAGGTGGACCATCGTTTAGGGTAACCGGACAGATGATGTTGAATAAAAAATTGGGAGTTGGAGCAGAGCTTGGCTATAGTATTTTAGGACAAGATGATTTTTGGAATGCAGATCATCGAGGAAGTTACGACGTAGATTATAATATTGGTTCAGCTCTGTTGAGAGCATCTTATTATTTTGATAGCTGGGATCGAGATTTTAGGCCTTATGCTTCTTTGGCTTTTGGATACTTTTACTATAGAAATAAGGTTGATTATTTGGCAATTTCAGGAGGAACGGGAAATTTTAAAAGTACATTAACAGATAGTAAAGTAGGATTAGCTCCAAATATTGGTTTTTTGTATCATCTTTCCGATGAATGGAGCTTTGATATGAATTTGCGATATTTTTATATCCCTAATCTTTCAGATGAAATAAATGCATATTCTGGCCTAGATAAGATCTCTCTTCCTGAATTATCGATAGGTTTGTTTTATCGTTTCTAAAACAGACCGTGAATTTGAGCTTCTACTTTATCAACAATGCTATTTAAGTCTTCCGGATTTTCTAAGAAATCCAGATTGTCGGCATCAATAATTAGTAGTTTTCCGCGTTTGTAATTTTGAATCCATCCTTCGTATCGAGTATTCAAATTTTTCAAATAATCCAAACGAATGGTTTCTTCATAGTTGCGACCTCTTTTCTGAATTTGATTCACCAATGTTGGAACAGAAGATCGTAAATATATTAGCAAATCGGGTGCCTGAACCATCGATCCCATTAATTCGAACAGGTTGTTGTAATTGGTGAAATCACGCTCCGACATTAAGTCCATATCGAATAAATTTGGAGCAAAAATCATAGCATCTTCATAAATTGTACGATCCTGAATAACATTTTTCCCAGCTTTACGGATTTCCATGATTTGATTGAATCGACTTTTTAGAAAGTAGATTTGAAGATTGAACGACCATCGTTTCATATCATCGTAAAAATCATTTAAATACGGATTCTCGTCTACATCTTCAAAGTGAGCTTCCCAACCATATTGTTTTGCAAGTAATTCGGTAAGGGTAGTTTTACCAGAGCCAATGTTTCCAGCTATTGCGATATGCATAATCGAAAGATATTTAGTC
Source organism: Labilibaculum sp. (assembly GCA_016760525.1). GTDB lineage: Bacteria > Bacteroidota > Bacteroidia > Bacteroidales > Marinifilaceae > Labilibaculum. The sequence goes on along the minus strand of JAESUW010000019.1, from coordinate 6,741 downwards.
GACGAATTTAGTCGAAAGAAAATTCAAAATAAATAATTAAAACAAGCCGTTTAGTTGAGCATCAATTTTGTTGATTACCTCACTTAAGTCTTTAGGTTTTTTTAGAAAATTAATGTTATCCACATCAATAATCAGTAGTTTACCATTTTTATAACCCGATATCCAAGCCTCATAACGCTCATTTAAACGCTTTAGGTAATCCAGGCGAATAGTTTCTTCGTAATCACGACCTCGTTCCTGAATATGGCTAACCAGAGTTGGTATGCTGGCACGTAAATAGATAAGTAAATCCGGTGGTTGCACCAAAGCACTCATGATATCAAAAAGGGAGAGGTAATTGTCAAAATCTCTTCGTGGCATTAAACTCATCGACTCTAAATTCGGCGCAAAAATATAGGCGTCCTCGTATATGGTTCTGTCCTGAATGATATCTTTTCCGGTTTTTCGCAAGGCTAGAACCTGATTAAATCGACTATTCAGAAAATGAATTTGTAAAGCGAATGACCATCGTTTCATGTCATCGTAAAAATCATTTAAATATGGATTTTCATCAACATCTTCGAAATGAGCTTCCCATCCGTAGTGTTTGGCTAATAATCCTGCTAGTGTTGTTTTACCAGCTCCAATATTTCCTGCAACAGCAATGTGCATATTTATGTTTACTTTGTGTAAAAAAGGCAATTAAAATTAAGAATATTTTTCAGGAATTCAATTGGAAAAAACCGACAATAAACCACAGGTGATTTTTAATCAGAGCTTTACTGTTTTTATTGATATTGATTTTTTATTAGAAATGTACAATTTGTTGTTTTTAATGATGTGTTTTTCTTCAGATAAGCTTTTTGATTCGAAAATCAGCTTATCTTCTTTTTTAAATGATTGCAAAGAAAAAATACCTGATTCAATTGTGTATATAAGATTGTTTTGGGATATCTGAAAGTCTTTAATGCCCGTTATCGAGATCTTTTTCCTGAATTGACCATTACGATCTAAATTCAAAACCCCAAATTCAGGATAAAGTAGATACAAATCATTGTTGTATTCGAGCATTTTAGATGGAGTAATATCTTTATAAAAAGAGTTAAGTAATATGCTCTGATTTATATTCTTGCCGGATTCTGAAATGTGAACAGCTTGATTATCACCTGAATTGTAAATCCAGAATCCACCATTGGTCGAAGAACATATTAATTCGGTTTCATTATCGGAGTATTCATAAAGATCAATTTCAGCACCAATTTCAGCAAGATTACGATCAAGGAATAAAATCTGATTAAAATCATTGTAAAATAGCAGTATCTGAAGAGGATTCGTTACATCAATATGTGAGATAGAACCCAACATTGAATTTGAAAAAGAAGCACTCTTTTTTCCTTGAGAATCGAATTTAATTAGTTCTGAATTATTCACTATAAATATATTGTCCAGGTAATCAACGGAAAAATAGTCATGAACCTGACTGATCTGAACTTTATCTTGAGGGGACAATAAAAGGGAGAACCAAAGAAGGAATTGCAGCATAATTAATTAGTCGTTTTTTTGAAGTAATTCGTTAATTAAAGTTCGATTATTTGAAAGACGGGGTACTTTATTTTGCCCGCCTAATTTCCCTTTTTCCTTAAGCCATTCATAAAATAAACCAGGTTTAGCAACTGTAATGTGTGGTTTTTCTAGTGTAATGTTTTTGTATCTTTTGGCTTCATAATCAGAATTAACACTCATTAATGCATTGTCAAGAATGAAATTGAATTCGTCAATATTATCAGGTGTTTTTTCGAACTCGATAAGCCATTGGTGAGCACCTTTTTGATTAGATGCCATAAACACAGGCGCTGCCGTATATTCTTTAATGATAGAATTTGTTTTGGCACAGGCCGATTGAATTGCCTTTTCGGCATTATCAATAATCAACTCCTCGCCGAAGGCATTAATGAATAGTTTGGTTCTTCCTGATATTTTAAATTTGAAAGGTTCTTTTGATGTGAATCGAATGGTGTCACCAATTTGATAGCGCCACAATCCTCCATTAGTCGTAATAATGATTGCGTAGTTTGTGTGAAGATTAACATCTTCCAAACTGACGGCTTTGGGTTGATCATTTTCCAGGCATTCAACAGGAATAAATTCGTAATAGATACCATAATCCAACATTAAAAGCATAGAGTCATCATAAGGATTATCCTGAATTCCAAAAAAGCCTTCGGAGGCGTTATAAGTTTCCAAATAATTCATGTCTTGCGATGGCAATAATTCTTTAAATTGCTCACGGTAAGGGGTAAAGCTAACACCGCCATGAATAAAAAGCTCAAGGTTTGGCCATATTTCGTGAATATTTCTTTTTCCTGAAGCGTTTAAAATATGTTTTAGCAGAACAAGAAACCAGGAAGGAACACCAGACAAACTGGTTACGTTCTCATTTACTGTAGCTTCCGTCATTTTATTCAGCTTTTCTTCCCACTCATCCATTAATACAATTGAAGTGTCGGGTGTTCTAATAAAATTGGCCCAAAAAGGGAGATTTTGAATTATAATAGCCGACAAATCACCATAGTAAGAATCGTTATTGATGTTGTTTATTTGATGACTTCCTCCCAGAGTTAAACCTTTTCCTTTAAGAATTCCTGTTTCGGGGAAAAGAGAAGTGTAAATGGCTAAAATATCTTTTCCTCCTCTAAAGTGACAATCTTCAAGAGCTTCCTTGCTTACCGGAATAAATTTACTTTTTGAATTGGTGGTACCCGATGATTTCGCAAACCATTTTATTTCAGAAGGCCAGAAGATATTTTGCTCACCATTCCTAAGCCTGTTAATATAGGATTCAATATCCTCATATGTTTGAATAGGAAGTCTTTCTTTAAATTCAGAAAGTTTGCGAATACTTTTAAAATCATACTTTTTACCCCATTCAGTATTCGAAGCTTGTTCGATTAATTGGGTGAGGGTTTCTTTCTGAGTTTCAATCGGATGATTTTTGAAAAAATCAATCTGAGAGAGCCTTTTCGTGTTAAGCCAACTAACAAGAGAATTTATTAAAGCCATATTCGATAGTTTACCGATTTAAATATAAAGAAATTTTGTTTGTGCTATTGTCTCTTATCCAATTATTATGCTCTTGTTATGTCGGTTTTTAGTTATATTTGATGATCGTTGTCAAATTAGAAACGCATCACAAATGAGTATTATTGATATTTTGATTGGTATTCCATTGCTTTGGGCGATGGTTAAGGGGTTTAAGAATGGTTTAGTTTTCGAAGTTGCCACTTTAATAGCCTTAATTTTGGGTATATATGGAGCGATTCATTTTTCTGATTTTACAGCACAATTCATAAGAGATCGTTTAAACTATGATTCTGAGTATATGAATTACATTTCTTTTGGTGTTACTTTCGTTGTAATTGTAATAATAGTAAACATTATAGGCAAGCTTCTTAACTCACTAATAGAGGCAATTGCTTTAGGAATGTTTAATCGAATATTAGGAATGTTTTTTGGTTTACTAAAAGGCATACTTATCATTGGTATTGTTGTTTATTTTGTTGATTATATCGATAAAAAATTTGAGTTTATTTCAGAGGAAAAAAAGGAGAACAGCAACTTGTACAAGCCAATGATAATGGTTTCGGAAACTATGTTTGAAATATTTAATTCTGATTTTAGCGATACAAAAGATAAGATTAAGGAGAAAGTGAAAAAAGAATTGCCGTTTGAAGTGTAATGAAGAAGACTATTAAGGAATACATTCAAAAATTCCCAAAGCGGAGAGTCGTTCATTTTGAAGGCTTTTGTGCCAATTGCGAACATCCTGTTAATGGTAGGTATTGTTCAAATTGCGGACAATCGGTTATTGATTTTCACAGGCCGTTTTTTAGTGTTTTATCTGAATCGTTAGGAGATGCTCTATCGCTTGATAATAAATTTCTTCATACGATAGTGCCACTATTTATTCGCCCAGGATATCTTACCAAGGAGTTTATGAAAGGGAAAAGGGCTCGATATACTCCGCCATTTCGCTTGTATTTATTTCTCACCTTTTTTGCATTTCTTTTACTTTCTCACAATCATAAGCCGGAAACCGATTCAGAAAAAAACTTAACCTTTAAGAATGATGAAGGAAAGGAAGTTCAATTCTTGTCTTATTTTGATAAGATATTAGACGAGGACTTAATTGAAGATGATAGTTTGGGCATGGATAGTCTAACCAAAGACGTAGATCAGGAAAACAAGATAGCTGTATTTAATACAGATATTGATTCGGTTTCGGAAGTAGATGCAATACCTTCTCCAATAAACGTAATGAGTGGAGGTGAAAATATAAATAAAGAACTGAAGAATCTGGTCAATATGTGGCGTTTGAATCCTACATTAATGATTGATAATGCTTTTAAAAAACTTTCACAAACTCTGCTTGTAATTTTGCCGGTATTTGCCTTGTTTTTGGCTCTTTTTTACATACGTAGAAAACATTATTTATTGGAACATTTATTGATATCATTAAATTTCCATTCCTTTATTTTTGTTATTGTAATACTTAGTGAGTTGTTGATAATGACTAAGTTGAGCCTTGTGCAAGGCTTAGTTTTTTATTTGTACTTATTGATCCCAATACAACTATTTTTGGCTCTGAAGTTTTATTATCAGCAATCCTGGTTAAAAACACTTGTGAAATTTTTTATGCTTTCGTTTGTCTATAATATATTACTTGCAGCGGGGATTTTGTATAGTTTGATTTCATTAATTATTGAATAGAAAAAATTAGAGCATTATAAAATGGTAAAATTCTTATCTTTGCCATTCGAACAGAAAATTAGATTCCTATCAGGAAATTAAATACAGAACAAATGAATTTTATTGAAGAACTCCAGTGGCGAGGCATGATTCACGATATGATGCCTGGAATAGAAGAACAACTTGCAAAAGAATTAACATCAGCTTACGTAGGGATTGATCCAACAGCAGATTCTTTGCATATCGGTCATCTTGTAGGTGTAATGATGTTAAAACATTTTCAGGTTGCAGGACACAAACCAATTGTTTTGGTGGGTGGAGCAACGGGTATGATTGGAGATCCTTCAGGAAAATCGCAGGAAAGAAATCTTTTGGATGAAAAAACTCTTCGTTACAACCAAGATTGCCTGCGTGCACAGCTTTCTAAGTTTATGGATTTTGATTCGGATGCTGTTAATGCGGCCGAAATGGTGAACAATTACGATTGGATGAAGGACTTTACCTTTCTTGATTTTATTCGTGATATTGGTAAGCATCTTACTGTAAATTACATGATGAGTAAAGATTCGGTAAAGAAAAGATTAAGTGCTGATTCTAAATCGGGAATGTCTTTTACTGAATTTACCTACCAATTGGTTCAGGGAACTGACTTTTTAGAACTTTACCGAACTAAGAATTGCAAAGTGCAAATGGGAGGTTCCGATCAGTGGGGAAATATTACTACAGGAACAGAATTGATTCGCAGAAAAGAAAGTGGTACTGCTTTTGCAATAACTTGTCCTTTGATAACTAAGGCTGATGGAGGAAAGTTTGGAAAAACAGAATCGGGAAACATCTGGTTAGATCCTAAACGTACTTCTCCCTATAAATTTTACCAATTTTGGTTGAATACTTCCGATGAGGATGCCGCGAAATATTTGAAGATATTCACCTTACTGCCTAAAGATGAGGTTTTTGACTTGATAGAAGAGCATCAGGAAGCTCCTCATATGAGAAAATTACAGCAGCGATTGGCTAAAGAGGTAACTATAATGATTCACTCTGAAGAAGATTACAATACAGCTGTTGAAGCATCTCAAATTTTATTTGGAAAAGCGACTGCAGATATATTAAATAAATTGGATGAAGAGACATTCTTATCTGTTTTTGAAGGAGTGCCTCAATTTTCTGTTAGTAAGTCTGAATTTGAGAATGGTGTAGATGTTTTGGAATTATTGGCTGTTAAAACAGATGTATTTCCATCGAAGGGTGAGTTAAGAAGACTTTTTAAAGGAAATGCTATTAGCATTAATAAAGAAAAGGTGCAGGATTCGGAGATGATAATCACGAAAGAACACCTGATAGCTGATAAATATTTTTTAGTTCAAAAGGGGAAAAAGAATTATTTTCTTGTAGTTGCTTGTTAGTTTGCTAGCGATCAACTATTTTTATTACATAAAACTAAATTACAAATTTAATTCAAATTACATGAAAATCTTGAAGTATGCACTTATAGTTCTTTTTGCTGTAGGTATGATGAGTTGTGGTAGTAGTGGCGGTGGAGGAGATGATACCGATACAGAGGCTCCTACAATTTCAGTAACCAGCCCTATGGCTATTACAGTAGTTGATGCAGGAACTAATTTGGCAGTGAGTTTTACTGCTGAAGATAATGTTGCTGTAGAATCATATGTTTTGACTGTTGCTTATTCAGGTGCTAAATCTACAAAAGTTGTTGTGGAATTTTCTTTTAACAGTGCTTCGGATACCGATGCGAGTGGAAATGCTGTACCTTCAATTTCAGGTGCTTCGTCTTCAGTTAATTTTCAAATGGCTATTGCAGATGATGCAAAACCAGGTATGTATAAGATGGTGATTAAAGTTACTGATACATCAGATAATATCAGTGCTGCTAAGGAAGTTACTTTCGAAATAAAATAAGTTTTTCTTAAGATATATTTGAAAAGGATCGGCATTAGCCGATCCTTTTTACATTTGTGGAGTTTTAAATTCGATGCCGAATAGTGATATATCGTC
>JAESUW010000156.1 GCA_016760525.1 Labilibaculum sp. | reverse complement strand
TATGACATGAGTGGCAATGCTTGGGAATGGTGTGCTGACTGGTATGGAGAATATAGTAGTGAGAATGAGACAAACCCAACAGGAGCTGCTTCAGGTGATAATCGTGTAGGTCGTGGTGCAAGTTATTTAAGTAATGATTTGTCTTGTAGAGTTGCAAATCGTCATGACAATAATCCAGATAATCTTATTACTTATAGAGGTCATGGTATCCGACTTGTTAAGTCTTTGGATTAATTTAAACTTTAATAATTATATTAAAATAGCTGTTTCAATTAGGTTTTGGAGCAACTATTTTATTTATATCCAATTAGGTAACTCAAAAAGGTATTGTTAGAATTATTCAATAAATTTGACATTTTCCGGATAGAACTACAAATCATTGAAAAATGGTATGTGATTAATAATCAGACTGTTTCCTGGAATATTAAGAATCTCCACCAATAAATTCATTGACTCTTTCTATTAAATCCTTTCTGTATTTCAAATGCTTTTCAGGATTGCCTTGAGCATATTCTTTTACCATTTTATGCAGTTCTTCTGTTGATTTTTGCTGGATTTCATTAATACTTATAGTATTTAACATCGTCTCGGTATAGCTACTCAATCTACTTGAATCAAATTTACGGCTTAGCTTTCCGTCAATAAAAATAACCGGAGTGCCAAACGCAAGACATGGTAGGGCTGTATGCAAACGAGAGGTAACAACTAGTTTTGCATTGGCCAATTGTTTTAAGAAGTCTGTAGCAATATCAAATCGTTCATCGTGAGTAAATTTTTTTAAGCTACGTTCCTGAATAATATACTTTGCCTTTTTTCGGACATCTTCTGGGAATAATTTGTTAATCAATTGCTTTTTACTCCAAGCCTGATAAATCACTTTTGGAGTTCTAAGAATACTTCGGACAAGAGTTTTAACCGTTATGTTAGGATTGTACCTTGCCATACTGTATAAAACATCACTAAAAATGATTTCATTCTGATAATTCTCATCTGTATAGAGATTTTTATCAAGAGTAAGTGTCATACAACCAGAAAAATAAGCATTTACGCCTTTGGCTTTTAATAATTCAAGCGTATCATGATCTCTGCAACCAACGGGTTCGTGTAATTTATAATACTCAATGGCTTTATTGCTTAGCAATAAATCTTTGGTTTTAGGCGAAATATGAAAAGAAACAATAAGAGAATTAATATTATTGCTTGGTGGCCAATTTTGTGGATAATGCATAAACCAACCATTTAAAACAAGTTTATGCTCCTCTCCATTAAAGCTGGAAAGAGTTTCTTTGTTTAAAAATTGATCAACCTGAGGTAAGAAAGGAAGTGATGCTAAACTTTGAATATATTCCCCTATGTTCCTGACCTTATCCCAATATATTAATAATCCAAATTTCATATATAATAAGTTTTTGTTGGGTTATTTCTTAATGTAAACAACCTGACCGGTAAGATCAGATAAAAGTGTTTGTATTGAAATTTTTGCAACATCTACAGATTTAAGTAGACTATCAACAGGTTCGTTACCAAAGTTTTTTATGCGCATAGGAGTTCTTGTTCTTTCCGGATTGATACAATTAACCCGAATACCAAAGATTTTCCACTCTTCGGATATTGCCTGTGAAAAATTTACAGCCGCAGCCTTTGTCGAAGAGTATAAACTGTATGATGCTCTTCCTCGTGTATAAGAACTAGAGGTAAAAAGAAGCAAATGTCCTTGTGTTTCTTTAAGGTATTTAAATCCTTCTTTTGCAACATTAACCATACCTAGATAGTTCACAGCAATAATTTCTTCAACTGTTTCCTGATCAACGTTTACCAGTGCTTCTTTGTTCAATATAGCTGCTGTATTTATGATGTAATCAATTTTTCCTGTTTTTTGATAAACTTCTTCCAGACTTTTTCTTACATCATCAACATTTTTAACATTCACTTTGTTTTCCGATCTGCTAAAAGAGAAAACATTGGCATCAGCTTCTTTGCAAATGTTATAAATATCTTTTCCAATGCCGTAACTACCACCAAAAATAACAATACACTTGTTTTTTATCTGTTCGATATTTTTAGTTTCAAAATCCGAAGTTTTAAATTCCTGATTTTTTAGTTGGAATAATTTATCTGCAATAAACATGTCCAGATCATAAGTAATCTTGATATTTTCGGACGAACCTTCAACCACCTTGATTGTTTCTTCTGGCAAATATTTTAATACAACACCACAATCGTCTGTTGTTTTAAATAAAGGATCGGCAAGTGCTTTTTGGTAGGCTTTTTTTATGGTTTTTAAACGAAAAGCTTGAGGTGTTTGACCTTGACGAAGCTGATCTCTGTTGGGGACGTTTACAATCGTATCTTTATCACAAACTTCAATTATTGTATCAGTTGCTTTAATGGCAACATCAACAGCATTACAAGTGCTTAAGCTATTAATTACTTCGTTAATGATGGTTCTGTTAATAAAAGGACGAACAGCATCATGAAATATTAGTTTTATTTCGTCAGCATTTTGCTCATCCTGATATGCATTTATAGCAGCAATGCTAGAGTCGCTTCTTTCTTTTCCTCCCAGTAATATTTTCTTTACTTTATTGTATTGATTGTTGTTTACAATCGTTTCTATTTCACTGGTAAAGCTTGGGTTAATTACGATGGCTATTTCATCTATACTGTCGCATTTTTGAAAAACATCCAAAGTGTGTTCAATAATTGTTTTGCCAGCCACTTTAATAAACTGCTTTGGCAGATTGCCTCCAAATCGGGATCCATTCCCTCCAGCTAAAATTATACCAATATTTCTCATATTGTTTCGACCTAAAATAGATGAAAAGTTTCATTCTGTGTTACAAGTGCGAATTTACTATTTAAAGGTTAGCTTAAAAAGTATTTTAGATTCAATTTCAGTAATCGATATTTCCTTGGATTTTAGCACTGTATTTTTTTTATATTATGATTTGTTTTAATTAGGTGTTAGGCTGAATACAAAACGTTATAACATAGGTATTGGAAGTAATGGAGAAGATTTGTATTTTAATTGATTAGCTGAAATAGAGAATGAAATTGCACCGAAATTTTATAAATACTTTTCTTTTATGAAATGATAAATTCGTTGAGAGCTATTGTCATCCACAAAATTGTGAGATTTATTGATGATAGTCTTCCTTATTTCTGAATAATTATCATTACCATTTAAAGTGTTTGAAATTTGCGTTTGCAGCTCGCATTGATTTTTTGAAATATCTCCAAGAATAAAATCATTGTAGAATGGGTGCAATTCACGATCTTCTGTTTCGTATTTTTCGCGATCGTATAAAAACAAAAAGATTGGACGATTTAGCAGAAGATAATCTAAATAAATGGATGAATAATCACTAATCATAGCATCTGCCATGTGTAAAAACGGATAAATATCTTTCACATTTTCATACCATAAAATTCGATCAAATTTTTCTGTTATCGAAGTATATTCCGGTAAAGGATGAAATTTAAAAACAAAAACAAAATTATTTTCTAAAGCGAACAGATTTAAGTTTTTTAAATTAATAATTCCGTCGAGAATTGCATCGCCTCCAGTATCTCTAAAAGTTGGCGCATATACTATACATTTTGCTCCTTTTTTCTTGAATTCTTTTACTTCGTTTATTGTTTTTTGATCTGTATTAATATAGGCTTTCTCATATTTGTTTGGATTCACTAATATATCATTTCTGGGATATCCTGTATTTATAAAATAATCGCTAATAAAGGCGGGCTTAAAAACTCTCTCGGTAAAGAATGTTCCTGTTGAAATTAATGCATTATAAAAAGGAAGTTTACCAACAATATTGAGATAAAAACGGAGATATAGAGAGCTTGTTTCAGCAATAAATTTTTTGTTGCATCGTTGAATTTTCTTGAACCCGATACCGTGCCAAATTTGAATAATATTTGCGCCTCTCAGGAATTGAAATCTACAATTATTCATCCATGTGTTATTGTCAGCAACAAAAGTTCCGCATGTTAGTAGTTTCCTATAAGCTATAAAAGAAGGATAATATAAAATATTTTTATATTTATTTTTCAACAGATTGTATGTCTCTTTATCAGATGTTACCAAAAAGAAGTTTTTATCTTTTTTTATTTCTTTCAGATAAAGATAGAAGTATTTGATATTATCGAGAAAAGATCCATTTTTGTTGCCAAACAAAATTATTTGATTTTTATTCCGAGGAATAAGCCATGTAAAAGGAATAATAAAAATCCATCCTAAAAGAATGATAAAAAAACTAAGAAGTTTTGAATACTTATTTAAATTCATTGATTTAATTTTCTAATCTGGTTGTAAACTCGCTCACAATTATCCTGATCTGTAAAGTGGTGATAGGTTTTACAAACACAATGCCGCCATTCCTGATCTATTGTAGAATCATCGATGTAAGCTTGTAAGCCCTTGGTAAGTTCTTTCATACTTGTAAATTTTTTACCTGGTGTGTTATGCTCGTAGTCCAATAAGATTCCTTGATAGCTTCTGTAGGCTTCTAAATCGTAAGGGATAAAGCACATTGGCTTGTCCAAAAGTAAAAAATCAACTAAAATTGAGGAATAATCAGTAATTAAAATATCAACAAAAGGCAATAGTTGCGTAACATCCTGGAACATATCCTGTTCTGCTTTTTTCACTCTGTTGAGTGAAAATAAAGCAGCATCCTTTTTTATGCTTTTTCGTTTTACCGATTCTTTATGCCCGCGAATAAGAAGGTAAGCATCATTTTTATCTAAAAAGCTTTGTAATTGTTCAGTACTGTAATCTTCAAAAGGAAAAAAGCTGGTTGGTTCTCCATCTCTCCATGTTGGTGCATATAAAATTATTTTTTTATTGAGGTATGGATGTTCCTGAAGTAAATCGGGATTTTTATTGTTTTTGCCAAGTAAATAATCATATCTGGGCATACCACTAATCCAAATTCGATTTAAATTGACTCTAAAACCAGAGGCCAGCATCAAGCATTCAATATCTGAACAGGCAGTTAAGTAAGAATAGGATTGAAGTTGAAAAGATTTCCCGAATTTATTCCATATTGATGTTTGGTAACCAATTTGTTTTACTGGTGTTCCATGTCCTAAATAGATAATATTTTTACTCTTTTCGTGCAAGTAGTAGGGGAAAAATACAGCAGCGCTGGTACCATAAGAGATAATTACGTTTTTGGTTTTCAAAAATAGTTTTAGAGATTTTACTGACCATGCGTAAGTCACTTCGCCAGGAAATTTATTGTTTAGTATTTTATATAAATCTTTATTGGCAGTAAAAAGAATGCTAGTAAAGTCTTTTTTCTTTCGCATGTACTCAAACAGGTACTTCGAATTGTCGTAATAAAATTCCTCAGTAAGGAAAAACAGAGCAATGCGTTTGTCTTTTCGGACTAGTTTTTCCAAAATAAAATAGATCGAACGCATAATAAACAGCACCATATGCAAAAAGACAATTTTCTGCATAAAGTTGACAAACTGCTGTGTTCTTGTGTACTGGCTACTCATTTTAAATCTTTTCTTTTCTGATGTTTTTAATACTATAGACAAGTCCGCCAACTAAAAGTAAGAAGAATAGAATCATACTGGCTAAGGATATTTTTTCTCCTATAACATAAGCTTTTGGTTCAAATTTGAACTCAATTTGATGATTTCCTGCTGGCAATCGCATTCCTCTCAATACATAGTTAGCTCTGAAGTGTTTGGCTTCTTTTCCATCAATATAAGCATTCCAACCAGGTTGATAATACATCTCAGAGAATACTGCTAATTGTTCTGAATTTGCTTTGTAATCGTAAGAAATTGCATTGGGTGAGTATTTTTGCATTTGAATACCAGCAGTAGAATCTGAAACGATACTTAATCCTTGCAATTGATCTTCGAAACGTTTGTCTACAAGTAATTCTTTAGCAGGATCGAAGGCAAGTAATGCCATTATTTCCTCGTTTGAGTTAGCTACCGTTTTATAAGAATTAACCAACCATGCAGCACCTAAAGCATCTGGATTGTAATTTGCCTGCAATCCTTTTTCTCCTTTCGTAATTAGGTAGCGAGTGTTAAGCATATTCAAAACTTTCGCATTGCCTTTTTCGATATGATAATCGTAAAGCTCCTGAATACGACGAAGTTTGGCTCCGTGATAGCCTCCAATCGATTTGTGAAAGTAGGAAGTTCGTGCATTTTGGAAAGGAGATCCCGCTTTTTCAAAAACACGATAATTGCTGTTATAGGTTACCGCCCAAAGTTGAGCAGCTACTTTTTCGTAATCGCTTGCTTTTCGATACTTTCGTGTATATTCACTTAGTGCTTGTTTAGCAATATCTTGCAGTTCCGGCTTATTTTTTAATTCAGTTTGAAGAATCTGGTAATCGGCCATGTTTGGCATATATGCCAATTTCAAATCTTTCTTTTCTACAAAGTTATCGTTGCTTGTAAATCGCTTGTTAACAGGATACAAATCGATTACAATAAGAACAATAAGAGCGACAATAAATAATTCTGCTTTGATGTATTTCTTAAAGAACACGTATAAGGCAATTAAGGCTAATGCAACAAAAACAATAGATCGTAGCGCATCAGCTCTGAAAACATCAATTCTCGCATCAATCAAATCGCCTTGTATTTGGCTAATTAATCCCAAGGCATTAGGATTGGATTGGCTGATTTGTTGGAAATACCCTAGCTCGAATTTACTCAGGAAATCTAATCCTAAAGTAGGTATCAGGTAAAGAAGTCCGGAAAGTCCAGCAGTTAATGCCACTGGAATAACAAGTACATTCAACTTTACCGAAGAGATAGCTATTTTACTTTTTAGAACATCCGGTTCTTCAAGGATTTTCTTGACTGTTAATATGGCTAATAATGGTACACAAAGCTCAACAATAATAAGGATTGAAGAAACAGCCCTGAATTTGTTGTATAAAGGCACATAATCGTAGAAGATGCTTGTTAAACTTGGGAAATTATGCCCCCAGGATAGCATGATTGCCAGAATTGTTGCGGTTAATAATCCCCATTTCAAACGTCCACGAATAATGAATAAACCTAAAATAAAAAGGAAAAGAATGATTGCTCCCAAGTAAACAGGTCCGGCCGTAAAAGGTTGATTTCCCCAGTAATGATGGTTGTCAACTTGTTCTAAACCATAATAATCAGCAACACTTTTCATTTGCCCACTGTTGATGTAATTCAACACTTGCATACCTTCCTGGGGTGCTCCGGCACCGCCTTTAACATTAGGTATTAGCAAACTTAATGTTTCCTGAATGCCGTAACTCCATTGCGTTCCGTAGTCTTTATCAACGCCAGAAGTTTTGTTGTCTTTATCTCCTAAAGTTAATTCTGATTTGCCTCGAATGGTTGATTTTGTATAATCGTAGGAGTTGTATAGGTTGGTGAAGTTAACGCCCAAAGCAATAATGGATGCTATCGCCAGAACACCAATAGCCTTGAAAAAATGGGTTAGATTTTTTTGTTTCAATTGATAATAGAATTCAAAAACCAGGATACAAATGACCATTATTACAAAGTAGTAGGTCATCTGGATGTGGTTGGAATACAATTCCATGATTAGGAAGAAGGTTGCAAGTAAACCTCCCCAAAGGTATTTGCCCCGGAATACCAACAATATCCCGGCAAGGGCAGGAGGGATAAAAGCCAATGCATTTACTTTCCACAAATGACCTGCTCCAATAATAATGACAAAATAGGTTGAAAAGGCGTAAGCAATTGCTCCAGCTATGGAAAGCCATGGATTCACTCGTAAGCTGATTAAAAGAATGTAAAAACCTATCATATATAACACGAGGAACTTAACTGGATCTGGAGTGTTGAATTCCATCATTTGCTTAAAAACAGACATGTCTTTTGCACGATAATCCACATTAATATGGTAGGAGGGCATTCCTCCAAACATAGAGTTGGTCCATAAAGCATTTTCTCCTGTTTGATTGCGATAATCAATAATCTCCTTCTTTGCTCCCCACGCATTTATCGAGTCCCCTTTTTTATACACTTTTCCTTCCAAGACAGGTTGGAAATAAATGAAAGCAATAATTACAAAGGTGATGATGGAAATCAGATGTGGTAATGCGGATTTAAATATCGACTTAATATTCATCGTAAATTATAAATTATGATCCCTATTGAATAAGGGAATTAATTACATATTATCAATTTAAGCCCCTAAAATACAAAAAGCACAGAACAAATTTGCCCTGTGCTTCACTTAATATTTTGCAATTGTATTTTATGTGGTTTTAGTTTTTCAGCATTATTATAGGTGTTGTTTGTGTAATCGTTCAGCCAGTTATAATATTCTTCAGGTTTTTCAATTGCTGGTCTGTGATTTAGTATGATTGTGTTTAAGTGGCTCTAGAATAATTAATAATTCTCTTTTCTGTCCTCCCTAAAGCGATATTCTTTACGTATTTTTTGAATTAAATCTGTATCGATTTCACCAATAATTATTTCTTCTTTGCTTTTATGGAGTGCAGGAGAGGTGTTGTAATCTATCCATGGCGGACAAAAAATGGAATTGCCATATTCTTCACCAGCCCGATTCAGACTAAGTAGATAAATTTGATTTTCCAGCGCTCTGGTGATTATGAAATGAGGCCAGCTAGGAAAACTATGGTCTTTCGAAAAAGCTACCGGGTGAAGTAAGAAATCAATCTTGTGTTCCAAGGCCATTTTTCGTGATAATTCAGGAAAACGCATGTCGTAGCAAATCATGATACCGATTTTGATTCCTTTTATCTCAAAATTGATGGTTTCATCGCCCCGTTCGAAGAATTCTTTCTCCATCGAGTTGCCAAATTGAGCCATGTGCTGTTTGGAATAAATGACTTCCACTTCTCCTTCAGGATTGATTACTGCTTGAGAAATGTAGTATTTGCCATTCTTTTTCTCAGGAAACCCAAAACAGATGTGGCAATTTCTGGCTTTTGCCAGTTCAGAAAATATTTGAAAACTCTTTCCTTGCACATCTTCGGACAACTCTTTCAAGTTCTCGAATGTTTCCCGGGAATATCCGCAAGTGAAAAGCTCGGGCAATACAATTAAATCAACATGTTCTAGTTTCTCAATCATTTTAACAGCATGATTCAGGTTTGAATCTCTTTCTTGAACCGTTTTTGCATCAATATTATTAATTTGTATGCCTGCGAATTTTAGTTTTGCCATGTGGTGAAGAATTCGATTTTGAATTACTAAAGATAATATTTAAAAATATCTCAGCCTAGTCTTCTCTTTAGGGAGCTACTCTTTATACACATCTCAACCTTAAAGATTCCGGAACTAAAATTTAACGATCGATTGTATTCTTCTGCCATGTTTTTATATCTTTTTTGAGAATCAGAAAATAGCAAGGATATTCTTATACCATTTACAAAACAGCTTGGGCTATTTATAGCCCAGGAATTATTGAGGTATAATGCCGATATATAATTTGTTAGCCATTAGAATCGAAATGTACAAATGGCTCATACAAATTAATAATCGGTATTACTTTACAACAATTGTTTCACTTGTGCCGAAATAGGAATTTTTCTTTTTCCCTATGACAATTTCAATTTTATCGATCACAACACCAGGATCAATCATCTTGATTTTTAATTTATGTTTTCCTTTTTCCTGAATTAATACATTGATTTCTTGAATTGTAACAGAACGGAGCACATTATTTTTCCATTCATCGTTATTTTCATCCATTTCTTCTTTTAATGCAACATTTACAACAATTGGTTTCGCATTATCAATGCTTACTGCAAACCGAAGTTGATAGTCGTCATTTATTGGTTGATTAGGTAAACAATAAAAGTGCAGACTTGCTTCACCAAGCGAGGTAGTAAAGAAATCGTAAGTCAGTTCAGGAGCTTTGATTGGATTGGTTGCATCGAAAGGCTCTGCAGTTACCGGGAAAGTCCCGATAGCATCGCTTGCCCTTCCCAAGCCTTGGATAGTTTTCCAGTTACACTCAGATGTGTTTTGAACTTTCGTGTAATTTTCGGCTTCAATTGCAACAAGTCCATTGTCTTCAACAAAAATATTTTTAAGGGCAGGCTCCAAGTTTAATTTTTGTGCCATCACCTGAACAGGATAAATCAAACCGTTAATTTTAAATTTGACTATTGATTTAACAGAGTCGGAGAGAGGAACTTGATCCCAGTTAACAGAAACCCATATTCGCTCTTCAGTTTCTGTTTGTCCAGAGGTTTTTGAAATTTTAATCCAGCCATCCTTTCCTTCAATTTCCCATTTCAATGGCTGTGTACCTGAGTTAAACACATCTACAAAATAGCTGCGCTTAGTCAATGAATTGAAAGCAGGTAAAGAAAGTTTCCCTGATTCGGTTTCGACAATTGATGAGTAAGCTTCCGGCATAATCCCACCTGCTGTTTGCTGGCTTGGATTATAGCTACCTGTTTCCGGCATGTCAAATACTGGTAACTGACGCGGATTGAACGACATCATATGCTTCCATTTTCCATTGGCTATTGCATTGTTATAGTTTGCAGTTGCTTCCTTTATTTGGTCAAAGGCCTTTTTTGCTTTTGCTGCATATAAATTAGAACTTGTTCTACCCTGTTGTGCATAAACACGGCTTTTGTAGGCATATAAAATCTTTTTATTCATGTTTGATGCTCCAATCACTTTGTAGTTTACAAGCTGAAAAAATGCATCTTTTAAATGACCGGGCATTTTTTTGTAAAGACTTTCAGCCTGTTTTTCCAATTTGTCATACGCATCAATGCGCTGCTGAACCTCATCTCCGTGATGGAATAACGAAAGTTCAGGGTCATGACTGGGAGTGTTGGGGTAAACTCCATTCCAGCCCATGTGTTCTGGTTTTCGAGAAAATCCAAGCTGAAAATATTTTCTGAGTATTTCTCCGATTTCTTCAGCATATTGTTTACCAAACTGTATTTCGGCAAAATGGGAATAATAAGAATCCAGATTCTCAGGAGAGTATTGATCAGGATTCCATGCCATGTTAAGGAAGAAATTCATTCCAATTTCATTGGATTTGATATCACCTACATTAACGATCCATACATTTTTAGCATTTGTTTGATAAGCTTTATGCATTTCTTCCCAGATAAGGGAAACAGGAGTTGATTCTAACCAAAGATAATCGTGCGGCCGTCCCCAATAGGAAATGTGGTAGTAAACACCTGCGCCTCCGGAGCGTTTACGTTCGTCGCTGTTTGATAATTGCCTGATATAGCCATTGTTGTCATCTGCCCACATGATTGTCACATCTTCAGGAATGTCTGCACCAGTCTTATAAAGCTTAAGTACTTCTTTGTACGGACAAAAAATCTGAGGAATTGAGCTTATCTCTTTTCCGGTTATATTGGTGAGCAGATTACGTTGTGTATCTAAAACCCTGCCAAGAATCTTCACTTTATCATCGATATTCTTTCCTCCGGGCATACTCCCATCATGAATGCCACGCATTCCAACAGTATAAATGCCATCATAGTTTGCTGTAGTATTAATGCGTTGTTTCCAATACTCTTTTAATTGATCCGGGTTTTCATCAAAATTCCACTTCCCACGTTTACCGTTTAACGGAGTCCAACGGTGCCATTCATCTACATTATTGCGAAGCATTGGCTCACAATGCGATGAACCGACCCAAATACCATATTTATCTGCCATTTTTATATTATCCGGATAGGTGAAAAAGGCACGGGTGCAATCGTGCATTGCCGGCCAAATTGCATTTGCCTTTAAACGAAGAAGCAGCTCGAATACTTTTTCATAGGTCTTGGAGCCTATATCACCAGTTTCGGGTTCAAATGTTTTTGCTGCCCAAGGTTGGAGTCCCCAATCTTCATCGTTAATAAAAATCCCTCTGAACTTTACTTTTGGGGCATCTTCGAGGAAAAAATCACCGGGAAGGATTATCGTTTCTTGCTTTTCTGGCTCAATATCAGCCCACCAACACCAGGGTGAAACTCCGATCCTTTGGCTCAATTCCATTAAACCAAAGGCTGTTCCACGGGGATTACTACCTACAACAAACAAAATGCCTTTTTCACCTTTATAATTGGTAATTACTTTAATTACATAGGCTTCCCATTTTGACTTCAAATTATCGATATCAATTCCATTCCGTTCACATTCTTTGTCGAATTGATCATTAACTCCTAATGTCCCAATTTTTATTTGGGAATTACACTTATTTTCAGAAATCAGATGAAGCATACGCCCGGTTATCCTAGCGACATCAGCAGTAAATAAATATGCGGCTGTATGAACCACTTCTTCTTCCTGTTCAGAAATATGGAATGTTGCTTGTTCATTTTTTGTTGAAATAACAAATTTACCATTAGCTGAAGCAGAAAAAACAACAGCAAAAAAATAGATAAAAACAAAAAAATATATACGGTAATTTAACATTTTAATTTACACTTTAATTTTTAATAAGAGAATCAATAATACACTCATAAGTATATGAATCATCATGTAATGGTAGTTGTTCGATTTTACAATGGATTTCTTTATTTCTTAGAACTTGTAAAAGGAACCTGGGAGAGTAAAATTAAGGGCATGGAAACAGAAAGTTACTTTATATAGTTTGTTAAAATCTCTTTTTGATTCAAATCCTCTGTAATCAGCTTTGCAACTTCATGTGCTCCAAAATTATTGAAATGCGTATTATCCTGAAGCCCTTCGGGGAAGTTCGGATATTCCCCTGATTCCAGACACATATATAATTTTTTTGACTTTTCAGGTCCCATTTCAATCAGCTTTCGTTCGGTAAGAAATTGTAAATCAATAAACGGAAGATTCATCGCTTCCGCAACCATACGAGTAACCAGCGGATATAATCCATGACTATCAATTAAGGTACCTTTATCATTGAAGTGCCTTCTCACAACAGAACTCAACAAAATTGGATATGCTCCTTTTCCCCTTGTATCATGAACATACTTTTCTAGGTTTGCTCTATAAGTTGTGAAAGGAAATGTATATAAATCAGGTCGATAATCTTTTTCGTCATTATGCCCAAATTGGATAAAAACATAATCTCCGGGTTGTAATCTGTTTAAAACTTTGGACCAATGCCCTTCACCAATAAAACTTTTGGAACTTCGACCATTTAATGCATAATTATCAACAATAACCTGCTTATTAAAAAACTCTTGAAAAACCATTCCCCACCCTGTTTCCGGGTAACGTTTTTCAGATTTATTAGCCATTGTTGAATCACCAATTAGGTACAAATGGACTTTTCCTTCCTCTTGTTTGTTTTTACAGGCACTTAGTCCGACATAAAGTACCAGAAATACTACAATTTTAAATTTCATATACATATAATCGTTTGCTTTTCTTTGATGCCTGCCTTTCTGGACAAATAAACAGCGCTTTCCGAATCATGTTTTGTATCTCAGACACATACATACCTCTAATTTTTATTCAAATTACCTTTCCAATAATAAAAGTTTATTACCAGACAAGTAATTAAAAGAAATCCAAACGGATAAACAATTTAGTCTAAAAACTAAAAGATATATGGAATGCTAGTTAAAAACCAGCATTCCATATATTTAAAAATCTAATTCTCATATCCGGGGTTTTGCACCAAATTCGGATTTTCATTCATAGCGCTTTGAGGAATTGGGAATAATACCTGATGAGGTGCTGCATTTATACCAACTTTCTGCGCTTTTTCAATAAATTTACCAAATCGGATAAGGTCTGGTCTACGATGTCCTTCGCAATAGAGTTCACGTCCGCGTTCATCAAGAAGAAAATCACGTAAGGTTTCTTTTGAATAATCTCCAAGATTGATTAAAGTTGCATTAGCTCTTTTCCGAACTAAATTGATAAGATCAATACATTCCTGATTTGGTCCACTAATTTCATTTAGAGCTTCTGCTCGAGATAAAATCACATCGGCATATCGAAAAACAATGAAATCATTTCCTTGCAATGCTCCCTTGTGATCCGGATCTTCTGAATATTTCATAGGAGCCGCTCCAATAGCCTTTGGGTGATTAATCTCTCGAAAATCTACCGTATTGCCGTCATTATCTTCGTAATAGCGTACGATTGTTTCCAAGCGGGTATCGTTCGATTCGTACTTGTCATAGAATGACCATGGCATTTTAAGGCCTCCCCATATTTGCATTTGATTTCCATTCTGTGATTTATACAATGGAGTACTTGGCATGATACATGCAAAGTACGTCCATGCATAATCTGTATTGGATGTTATTCGCTGAATAGGGAAAATGACCTCCTTGTTACCCACTCCTTCATTTTCAATATCAAAAACAGATTTATAAGATGGTAATAATTCATAGACACTTAAATCCATAATTTCTTTTGATATATCAGCTGCTTTTTGCCAGCGTTTGTCATTAAGATATATTTTCATTAAGAGGGTTAAAGCAGCACCTTTTGTAAAACGTCCATAATTTTCAGCAGAAACCGTTTTATCAAGATATTCATACGATTCTAATATCTCAGTCACCATAAACGATACATAATCTTGGTCGGTTGGTCTTTCCGGATTCCACTCTGAATAAACATCATTCGCAATTTCAGGATCTGTAACTATTGGAACAGCTCCAAACATACTGTATAAATATTTAGCATACAAAACACGAAGGACTCTCAACTCAGCGATATACTTGTTCTTTTTTTCTTCCTCCACAGAAGACTTCTGAAAAGCATCAATTATTCGTGTAGCTTTAGTTATACCTTTATTATACTCTTCGTAAACAGTACTTCCAGCCATATCGTTAGCAGCCCAAAGAAAATTATCTGTTTGGTTCCATACATGTCCCCAACTTGTATTTAATTCATCAGTGCAAAGTGTATTAAGCATAAAACCAGATCCATCTAGATAAACCATAACAAAACTTTTACTTAATGTGTGGTAAACCCCAATTGATGCCGCCTCTAAATCAGCTTCACTTTTTGGAAAGCTTTCAGAATTAATTTTACTGAAATTTTCATATTCAAGATCAAAACAACTTGTTAAAATACTACTGGATAGTAGTAAATAAATAAGATTTAAATATATTCTTTTCATGGTAATTCAGTTTTAAAATGACAGATTTACGCCGATAGTAAATGTTTTTTGATTTGGATAAGCAGAGAAACTATCTGTTTCTGGATCAGACCCAGAATAATTTGTTATTACAAACAGGTTCTGTACATCCATATAAATCCGTGATTTTTTAAATAAACCGTTGGTTAAGTTGGTAGGAAGAGTATAGCCCAGGGTAAGATTTTTTAATCTTATAAAATCAGCATCTTCAATATAAAAATCTGTATTTGATTCATACTTGGGATATAATCCTGATGGATAAATACCATCAGGATTAGTAGAAGACCATCTGTCAAATGCATCTGTTGTTACGTTATCACTAAAGCGGAATCTGTCAGCCCGGAGAAAATCCATACGGGTAACGTTATTTAGCTGACGTCCAATTTCTCCGTAGAAGAAGAAACTTAAGTCGAATCCTTTATATTTGATTGTATTACTGATTCCAAAATTAAGTTTTGGAGTTTTTTCCCTGATGATTACTTTATCTGCATCATCAATCGTATTATCCGGTTCACCTGAAAGTTGTTTATTGCCATTGTTGCTAAGAATAAAATCTCCATTGCCATCTTTAAGCCAACCATTGATATCCCTTACTTTAATACTCCCCGGAGGTGCATCATCCATATAAGAAACAACTTCTCCTGCCTGAATTAACCCATCACTAAGGTAGCCATAATCAACATGTAAAGGGTCGGTTTCTCCTTCATAAATAGAGAGTATTGTAAATGGATTTCGCTCCTTCCAACTATCTTTGTATTGATAAAGATTCAGGTTAGTGCTCCACATAAAATCCTTTCTACTAATATTAATGCTTTTGATCTGTATTTCAAACCCTTTACTTTGGGTTTTCCCTAAATTGTCTGCAACATCCTCTACAGGATAATACGAACCCACGGTTCTTCGATCTAACAAATCGGATATTACTTTGTTGTAATATTCAAAACTTCCTGACAGGTGATCATTAAATAATGCCCAATCTATCCCAACATTGTATTCCGTGGTAGTTTCCCACTTTAGTTTTGGATTAGGTAATTGATTCTCTGACACACCGGAAACAAGGGTGTTCCCAAGTACATAGTTAGCACCTGCGGCATAAAATCCGTAGGTATTACCCCCAATTTGAGCATTTCCTGTTTGTCCCAGACTAACCCGAAGTTTTAAATTAGAAATTGTATTTTGGCTTTTCATGAAGCCTTCTTCAATAATTCTCCATGCAAATGCACCTGAAGGGAAATATCCAAATTTATTCTCAGCACCAAACTTATCACTGCCGTCAGCCCTGAAAGTGAAAGTAAACAGATACTTATCGGCGATATCATAATTGATACGTCCAAAATAAGAAAGGTATTTCGTAATGGATTTGCTGCTAGATACAGACTTGGTAAGATCTCCCCCGGCTTCTAAGTTATAAGAGCCAAAAACATCTGTCAGGAAATCTGAATTAGAAGCATAAACAGATTCAGTATTAAATTTTTGGTAAGCATATCCCGCCATAGCCTTAAATTGATGATTGCCGAATAGTTCTTTTGAATAAGTCAAAGTTGCATCCAATAAATAATCATTTTTTCTTTCTTCACTAAGCGAGGCTGTTGTGTTCAATTCAATACCAGTCAAATGTGTTTTAGGGACAAAATAACTACTTTGATTGAAAGAAGAATTTACCCCCCAATTAACACGAAAATTGAGCTTAGAAGAAAATTTAACGTTCCAGAAGTTATTGACAAGTGTTCTGTAGGTGTTATTTTTATTGTCTACATCCTTCCACGAAACAGGATTTGCTGTACTGGAATGATCTGGATTAATCGTATAATTACCTTCGTCATCATATACAGGAAGATATTGAGGGTAATACATTGCATCCCTGATCATGCCTGCATTATTAGGTCCCCCTGCTTGTGCAATATTATTTCTGTAGCTTTGACTTGCAGAAACAGAAACACCTGTAGTTAACCATTTCGAAAGGTCAATTTCCAGGTTTAATCTTCCCATGTATTGTTTCAATCCACTATTTAATATTACTCCTTTATGTCCAAGGTGTCCCAGCGAAAATAGATAGCGTACATTATCCTTCCCCCCATTTATGGATATATTTTGTTTATTTATTAATCCAGTACGAGTAATTTCATCAAACCAATTAGTTGACTGTTTAGTATTTGCTATTTGATCATCAGTAAATACTATGCTAGGTGTTGAACCTACTGTAGATGGGTCAACATTTCCATATGGAGCTATACCATTCTCATACATCCACTCTTCCTTAAAAAAAGCGTTTGACATTTTCATGTAATCCATGGATGATACCATTTCATATGGATTAGCTATGGACTGTGCAGAAACCGATGCATTGAAACTAATTTCCATGGTTCCAGCTTTTCCTTTTTTTGTGTTAATTAAGATTACACCATTTGCAGCACGAGCACCATAAATTGCAGTAGCACTGGCATCTTTTAATACTTCGACAGATTCAATATCGTCAGGGTTAATTGTATTTATGTCTCCTCCGGGAAAGCCATCGACAACATATAAGGGAGAATTACCAGCACCTGTTGATGCTGCACCACGAATTACCATATCGTAACCGCCTCCGGGAGCCGCAGAATTTTGCCTGATGGACAATCCGGAAACCTGCCCGACAAGAACGTTGGATATATTATTTGTAGCAATTTGAGGAATTTCATCCATCTTTACTGATGATACTGCACCTGTAAGATTGGATTTTTTCACAACACCATATCCAATAGCAACCACTTCTTCTAAGCCAATTGCATCTTCGGCCATTACAACATCAATAGATATTTTTCCAGAAACGAGTATCTCCTGAGTTTTCATTCCTATAAAAGAAAACACCAATATTGCATCGTTGGGAATATTGGCAAGCGAATAATTTCCATTGATATCGGTAATTGTGCCAGTGGTTGTTTTTTTAATAATCACGGTAATCCCGGGAATCGGTTCTCCTTCGGTGTTCGTTACAGTTCCCGAAACGTTACTATTGTTCTGCTTTATTTGATTTTTATAATTGCCATCCGATTCTTTATCAGTAACTACGATATATTTATCGATAAATTCATATTTCAAATTTGATGATTTCAAAATAATATCAAGAACTTCATTTACTGTTTTATTATCAACGTTCAAGTCAATTTTTTCAGCAATATCCAAAGTATGGCTATTGTAAGCAATTTGGAATTCTGTTTTACTTTCAATGTAATTGAAAACATCTAAAATTGTTGCTTGCGACATATTTACCGACAATTTAGTTGTCTGTGAATAGGCATATGACGCAAACGTTGTCGGCATAATAAATGCCAAAATCAAGAATAGTTTTAAAACTCTAACGAACTTTGGGTAATGAAGAAATCCTTCATCAAACCACTTTGTTTTACATTTTTTCATAAATTTGTTTAGTTTTTCGTTAAACTTAAGGTTTACACGTAAAAATTGCGGGTAGTAAATGTTAGCGCAGAACTACCCGTTTTCCATTTTTAAATCATTTGTTTTTCATTTTTGGATTGATATAAATTTTTTGTTTGTCAATTCGGTAATCTACATTGATGGCTTTCTCTATAATTTGAAAAAGTCTTTCAATGCTTTCGCCTTCCAGCAATTCAACCGTTAGTCGTTGGTCTTCAAATAAGGTTTTATCATATATAATTTCAACATTATACCAGCGCTCTATCTTTTTTGTCAGGTTATTAAAAGTATCATCACGAAAAACCAAACGATTATTTTTCCATCCAATTACGTCATCTTTAATAAATCCCGATTTTGCGATGGAGCTATCTTTTGCTGAATAATTAATCATTTCACCAGGGGTCATTTCAAGTACTTTATTCTTTCCTGAAACAGACTGAATCATTAAATTTATTTTCCCCTCAAGAAGTGCTGTTTCTATCGTTTTATCATCAGGATAGGCTTTTACATTAAACTTGGTACCCAGTACTTTCACTGCAAGCTTCGAGGTGTTTACAATAAATGGGTGATGTTTATTTTTACTTACCTCAAAATATGCTTCTCCGTAGAGAAATACTTCTCTGTTCCCTTTTCCAAATGCTACAGGATAGCGCAAACGGGTTCCTGAATTTAGCCAGATATGAGTGCTGTCGGGTAAAATAATCTCTGATTTTTGCCCATTTGGAACAATGGCTTCGGAATATTGAATTTCAAGTGTTTGGGTAGATAAATAATAAAAAGAGGAAACAATAATAACTGGTAAAATAAGAATGGCCGCAACTCGTTGAAAGTACTTAACCCATTTTGAATTTAGGAAAGGTTCATTTTTTCTTAAAAAAGATTGTCTGTCAATTTTCTCGAGAATTTCTTCAAAAACAACTTTAGACTCAATTTCATGTGCTTTTTCCCAATGAGATTCCATCCACTTATTTACAAGCGTCATATTTTCAGAATTCTCCATCCACTTTCTTAATTGCTTTAATTCCTGAACTGATAAACGCTCATTAGCAATAAATCTCTCTAACAATGACAAAACTTTTTCAATCATACAAACTGTGTTTTGCCTTTATTACGAGACGAAAGGTTATTTCCGTGAAGGGAAATCAATAAAGTTTATTTTGACAGAAAAATAAGTAGTAGGATTTTGATTTTTCGAAGTTCTTCTCTAAGATAATTGAGGGATTTTCTGATTTGGGTATCGACTGTATTCTCTGAGATATTTAGCTCCTTGGCGATTTGTTTATAGCTTAAACCATCATACCTGCTCAACTCAAAAATTTGTCTTCGTCGTTCCGGTATTTTTTTTATCAACTCAGTAACTTTTTGTTCCAATTCCAGTTGAGTCTCATTAACTGACTGATCACTGATATTGAGGTCTGCAATTGCTTCATGGCCCATAAAGTAAATTCTTTTGCTAATGGATGACCGGAGTTGATCAATCACTTCATTTTTAGCAATAGTAAAAAGAAAAGAAGAAAAGGATTTTCGCGGGTCAATTTTTGTTCTTTGTACCCAAACTTTGATAAATACTTTTTGAACAATTTCATCGGAATCGACCTGTGAAGGAGCTAACTTAATGACAAAGCCTTTCAGCTTATTTTTATATTTATAGAATAATACTTCAAACGCAAATTGATCATTTGCATTCAACCTAACAATCAGGTCATTTTCATTATATCGATTTAGTTTATTCAAAATTTAATCATTTTAATAGTCAAAAAAATATTCCAAATATATATTTTTTTAACTTAGTCTGCCTGTTTCGGTATCAATTTTGAATAAAAACAAGTAGATGAATTTTGATTTTTAAACATTGGTATTTTACCAAATTCAATAATAAATGAACTATAATATAATTGGTCTTAGACTTTAAAATTTAAGTGGAAAGTTGATAAAAAAGAAAAGGCCATCCTCAGAAAGAATGGCCATTTTAATATGTGTTAATAGATTGATTTATTAGTGTTTGAGTGAGCTTTTTGCAGTATGCAAATCATCTAAAATCTCATTATCTATAGTTTTATTTCAATTTCTTGAATAATTTTTTCATGCTTACTTCTGCTTTAATGATATCATGTAATTTAGAAATTTCAACACGTTCCTGTTCCATGCTGTCGCGGTGACGGATGGTAACCGTATTGTCTTCCAACGACTGATGATCAACAGTTACGCAGAAAGGAGTACCTATGGCATCCTGACGACGGTAACGCTTACCAATTGAGTCTTTCTCGTCGTACTGACAGTTGAAATCAAATTTTAAGTCGTTGATAATTGCACGGGCTTTATCAGGAAGATTATCTTTTTTTATTAATGGCATCACGCAAAGTTTAACCGGAGCCAAAGCAAGAGGCAATCTAAGCACAACGCGTTCGTCAACTTTACCATCTTCTTTCTCAATTTTCTCTTCCTGATATGCTTCCGACATAATTTGCAGGAACATACGGTCAACACCAATCGAAGTCTCAACTACGTAAGGAACGTAGCTCTTGTTCAACTCAGGATCGAAATACTGAATTTTCTTACCCGAAAATTTCTGGTGCTGACTTAAATCAAAATCGGTACGGGAGTGAATACCTTCTACTTCTTTAAATCCGAATGGAAATTTAAATTCAATATCGGTAGCTGCATTGGCGTAATGAGCCAATTTATCGTGATCGTGAAAACGGTATTTTTCTTCGCCAAAACCAAGAGCCTTGTGCCAGCTCATGCGAGTTGCTTTCCATGCCTCGAACCATTTCATTTCATCACCCGGACGAATAAAGAACTGAAGTTCCATTTGCTCAAATTCACGCATACGGAAAATAAACTGACGGGCAACAATYTCGTTACGGAAWGCTTTACCAATYTGAGCAATTCCGAAAGGAATYTTCATGCGACCCGTTTTCTGAACATTAAGGTARTTAACGAAAATACCCTGYGCMGTTTCGGGRCGAAGATAAATTTTACTGCTTCCATCGGAAGTAGAACCCATATCGGTTGAGAACATCARGTTGAACTGACGAACATCAGTCCAGTTTTTYGATCCTGAAACAGGACAAACAATCTCATTATCAACTATGATCTGCTTTAGTTCGGCCAAATCATTTTTATCCAAAGCCTCAACAAAACGGGCGTGCACAGCATCCATCTTTTCTTTGTTAGCCAATACACGAGGGTTGGTTTCTCGAAATTGAGCTTCGTCGAAAGTCTCGCCAAATTTCTTCTTTGCTTTGGCAACTTCCTTGTCCATTTTACCTTCGTACTTCGCCATCAAATCCTCAATCAAAACATCAGCTCTGTAACGTTTTTTCGAATCTTTATTATCAATTAACGGATCGTTAAAAGCATCAACGTGGCCCGAAGCTTTCCAAATGGTAGGGTGCATAAAAATAGCAGTATCGATACCCACTACATTTTCGTGTAGTTTAACCATTGAATCCCACCAGTATTTTTTAATGTTGTTTTTCAATTCAACACCCAATTGCGCATAGTCATATACGGCACTCAATCCATCATAAATCTCCGATGATTGAAACACGAATCCGTATTCTTTACAATGAGCTACCAGTTTTTTGAAAACATCTTCCTGAGCCATAAATCTTATATTTTGAGGTTTATTAAAAATTTTGGTTTAAATATCCTTGGTCTTTTCTCTTTAAAATCAAGAATCCCAAATGATAAGCAAGTAGCAAAAGTACAAAAAAAAGCCAATTAACGGTTTAGTCAATTGGGTTTTTAACCAAGAGGTAATTGAACCGATTTAATCATCTACTTCTTCAAAATCAACATAGTCTCCCACATCTTTTTTATTCGAGTTTCCTGTAGTATCTGATGTTTTTTCAATGGTTACTTCACCGTCTTTTTTTGTCTGTTGTTGCTGCTGTTTAGCTTTATCTTGCATTTTATCGAAGGTTTTCTGCACCAAAAATGGGAATATTGCCCGTATGGTCCACTTCAATAAATAAAAGACCCCAACTGCTATGATTATAAATTTGAACATACTTTTCTATTTAGAAAGGCAAATATAAGCATTTCATTTTTTTTTTTGCTGTTCTTCGGCATTTGCTTTTTGGGCGTTCCCTTCGGGCGGGCTTTTCGTTGTAATTCCCCGCTCATTTTTCGCTGTGGGGTTTTCTCTGCAATCCTTAACGCAAGTAGTATTTCTGTTAACTAAATTTACTTGTTGTACATCTTAATAATTTAACTGATAAATATTTTGCTTATCAATTGTATTATTCATAAGTTTGAAACTATTAAATAGTTATCTGCTTAAAATATAAATATGAGTAGATGGATTAAAGTAATATTTCTTAACTAATATGGACAACAAACTTTACAATACGATACAAGAGCTTGAAAGGAGTATACAGTCTGTTCAAGAAGAGGTAAAAAGGCAGTGCACAAGCCCAAGTGTAAATCCAATAAATGTGTTTCAGTCGGAGCTCAATTATAAAATGCAGCAGTATGTGTACAATCTGCCTTCCTATTTAAATTTCGATCAGGTATTGGGTTTTCCCATTCAGCCAATAAGCTACAGCAGCGAAACGAATGTTTCTGATAGAGGTATAAGTATTCAAGTTGCCATACATCATTATCCTCCGGTAAAACCGATGATAATAAAAGCACCTGAAATGATTCTGGAATTACGTGCAATAGTAGATTCATCAGGAAGAATGGAATACCAATTTTCGAATTATTTTGCTAATCCAGAAGATTTAAATGCTTTAGCTCATCATTTACCCGAAGGTTCAGTCCTTACTATGCAAGAGGACAGTTCGCTAACCGTTGAGTCTTTTGATCAGTCAGGAATTGGATTTTCAGGAGGATCTTACACCTCTAATTACCCTATTGATAATGTAGGTGTTACTACGAATGGAAGCAACTTTTCTGATCCTGTAAATAATAGTTTAAATGGTGTTGGTTTTACAGGGGCAGGAATGGAATTTTCTGCAAGTAGAGCTTTGTCAAGAACATTGGCTTATACTAATACAAATACTGTGGTAAAAGCAAATAAAGTAATGTTTAAGATACCTACTGGTAGTGTTTATGTATCCACTAAGTTTGTTAGCGGAGCAACAAARATATTAAGAGTAGGAGGAGCTGCRACTGGACTTGCAGGAATGGGTATKACWKKTTATGARATATYWAMWRRTCAGAAAGAATTTATTGGAGAGGGAGGKTTGGATTTGATTATGGGAGGAGTTGCATTTRTTCCTGGGGGCGGCWGGATTRTCTCGGGAGTATATTTTGGAGGRAAGTTACTGTTAGAGAGCACAGGAAATGATTTTTGGAATGAATAATTAAARWTGATAAAATGATTTGGTAYTATTATTTGAATTATAAGATTTATAAATTTTATGTAAGRAAAAGAGAAAGTATGCCTTCTTTATTTTCTTTYTTAGGATCGGTAGCTTTGTTGTTTTTTAATATATTTACTATACTGGYGATAGTAGATTTTTTCTATCCTTTTTTGTTATTAGGAAAYAAATATTAYGTTCTCGTTTTAATGGGTATGTTAGCGATTTTTAATTATTTTRCTTTATACAGGAGAGAATATTACAAAGAGGTATTTGAAGGTTTCGATAGGTCAGATGACTATAAAAGTTGGAACAAATATGTTGTTATTTATATAGTAGGTTCTGTTTTGCTTATATTATTTGTGGTAGGAATAGCAGATTATCGATTTGATGGACATTTATAGATACTTCTATTACAAATTATATTGCATTTGGTTGAAAAAGAAAGATGAGCCAGAGAATGCGCCTATAAATGCTCATATTCATCAGGAAGAATGGAATACCAATTTTCCAATTACTTTGCCAATCCAGAAGATTTAAATGCATTAGCTCATCATTTGCCGGAAGGTTAAGTCCTTATTATGCAAGAGGATAGTTCGCTAACCGTTGAGTCTTTTGATCAATCAGGAATTGAATTTTCAGGAGGATCTTACACCCCCAATGTAGATGTTACTATGAATGGAAGCGACTTTTGTGATCCTGTAAATAATAGTTTAAATGGTGTTGGTTTTACAGGGGCAGGAATGGAATTTTCTGCAAGTAGAGCTTTGTCAAGAACATTGGCTTATACTAGTTCAAATACTGTGCTAAAGGCAAGCAAAGTAATGTTTAAGATGCCTGTTGGTAGTGTTTATGTATCAACAAAGCTTGTTGGCGGAGCAACAAAGATATTAAGAGTAGGAGGAGGAGTTGCAGGTGGTGTTTTTCTTTTCGCAAGTGCATTATTTCTGGCGCAAACACCCTTTTTCCTCTAGCAGATGGTGTTTTTCCTGGCACAAGTGCATTGTTTTTATTTAACAGGCTATTTTGAAATGTGATTAGTACAATAAAAAAAGGACCGCCCCGCAAGGCAGTCCTGAATTCAAATTGATGTAAACTCTCCATTATGGAGCACTAAAAATCGTTTTGTTTACTTGTATAACGGCTTCTTCTTATTTTTAATTTCATCTACGAAAGAACAAGAATCTTTTTTCTTTGTTTTATCCTTACAGCCAAACAAAAAGTTAATTCCGAAACGAATATTTGCCAAGTGAGCTGTGTTTGGTTTAATGGCAGCCATCACATTGTCGCTAACCACATAAAATTGTGTTGGACCCAATTTTGTTGCTAATCCAAATCCTATGTTGTTGTAAGAATTGTTTATAACCGAATAACTTAAAGTAGTGCTAAGGTTTTTGAAAAAACGTGCGTTGGCCGAAAAGGTTAATGATGATTGAATTTTACCATTAAAAATTTCGGTACGACTTAAAGCGCCTACATTTACTCTTTTGTTAAGATCGTGTGTTCCGCCTAAATAAATTTTAGCAGGCAGACTAACTCTGTATGAATCTATTCCATTTGATACTCGAAATTCATCAGCAATCGAGTCTGCCAAGTCATCAAAAACATCTTCTATTTCTTCGTAGTTTGGATCATTTGAATTTCCTGATTGCGACCAATCTGCACCCGTCCAGGTAAACGAACCTTTTTGAGAAAATTCATATCCATCTGTTTTCCAGTTAATCGATCCTATATCCAATATACTTGCGTATAAGCGAGTTTTTTTATCCATTTGGTATGTCATACCCAAATCGACTGCAAAACCTTTATTGTCGGTGTTTGCAAAGAAATCTGCATCGTAATCATCACCATCAATGTTAATATCATTTACGAATCCATCGGAGTCTAAACCAACTTGATTTATTGGCATTGAAACACGAAGGAGGTGTTCCGAATTTAAAATAACTTCGCCTCCTGTTGCAGAGGTGAAAACTGACATTTTTGAATCCTCCATATGTATGTTCGCAATACCGAAAAGCATTTTACCTTTGATACCAACGGTCCATTTGTCGTTTATTTTTTTCGAAACACCCAAAGCAATTTCGTGGTAGTAACTGGCATCCAATCCAAGTCCGCCCCAATTAGAGGTTCTTCCTTGATAAGGGTAATTTCCATTTTTCAAAAAAGTTACCATTTCCTGATCGAAACTGAATCGGGAATCTTGTTTTTCAATTACATCAAGTGTGAAAAAATATTTTTTTGCCCGTATTCCCAAAGCGAAAAGAGTTAGTTCAAATTGTTGCGAAACAAAATTGCTTGTTTGCAATGCATCATGAAAGCTATTCACATCAACAACTAGGGAATCTTCTCTTATTCCGGTGCCATCTTTAATAATATCGTTATAACCAAAGCTACTGTTGCTATAGTTTAAGTAAATAGAGCTTAACGCCGGAAAACCAACGAAAACTTTGCATTCGGGTTGAATGGCCGGATTCAATTGATTTGACTGAGGAACATTTTGCATCAGATACAATGTGTTGTTCATTTTTTGAGCCGAAACCGAAACAGATAGGAATAAAATAAGTATCCCGGTTAGAGATATATTGGTAAATATTTTTGTCATAGTGGATAGTTCTAACGTGTCTTGAATAGTTAAAATACCTAAAGTTTACTATTTTTCAAACTTTAGGTACTTGCAGCTTCAAGTACTCTAAGTATTTTAATTATTAAGATCGATTTGAGCCTGAACAGAAAGAGTGAACTTTAATTCATAATCTCCTTTTAGTTTTACAGGAACGCCACCATTTTCGGTACTTACGTTAGCGTTTATTATTAGATTTTCGGTTTGGTTTAAGTTCTTAATTTGGCTTTGAGTTAATTTAATTTCATGTGAAACTTCTTTAATTAACGATGGATCAACTTCGCCAATATTAGCACCCGATGTAAAAACGGTTGCTGCATCAATTACTTCATTGTCTGTAATGGAATCAATCACGTTGTAAGCCGCGTCGGTAAAGTAAATTTTATCGATAGTTACATCAAGCGGATATCCGTTTTCAGTGACAATGACTACGGCAGCATTCATAATTTTATCAGCATCGCTAATATCGATATCGTTTATTGTATCCCTAAGTACCAGATTTGCTGCCGTAAAATCCAAAGGGACATCAATTTCGATATCTATATTAATAGCAGAATTATTGCTAATGATATTTGGACTTGTTGGGCTTGGGGTAACGGCACCAGCTGGATTTAAGGTAATATTTCCAGAATATTCTAATCTGTCTGATGGTGGCAAGGCCATTAAATCTACAATATCGGAGTTGTTCTTGTTGTAGCTTATAATTTCTGTAATAGCATCTATTGTTAGAGGATTTGTTGCTGAAACGTCATCAGGATACGCTGGTTGTTGTGCATCAGGATTTAAAGACACCATTGTTCCTGTATTGCTGTATCCTGTGATATCAGCATTAATTTGGAAGGGAACACCAACCGAGTTTTCCATATACAAGTTAATGCGGGGATCAGCAAATTGATAATCACCTTCAATATCATCCCAAAAATCAACATCCATGTCAAAATTACCAGCATCAAGCGTAATATTTTGATTTCCAAAATCGCCTTGAGCTAAAACAAAATTAATGTTCTGAACCGTTAGGTTAATTCCTAAATTGCCAGTTCCGGTTATAATATGACTGGCATTGTCCAGAATGTTAATGTTAAAAGTGATATCAACATCATTATTGGTAGTGTGTGGTGTGTTAAAAAGTAAATTGAAGTTGGGTAAATTCAGTGTTTCAACTTGTGTTGCATTTGGAGCTAAAGAATAAGTTCGATTTACAGGATTGCCATCTGAAGTGCCATTGGGAATTGAAATGCTAATATCAACTTGAGTATTTAATGGATTTGATAAAGCAAATCGAATGTTTGCATCCAAATCCAGTTCATAAAGCTTAACACCAGTGTTGCCTGTGATTATTTGAATTTGATTAGTTTGCGAAAGGAAGGTTGGTAAGGATGAATAAGGAATGCCAATAGGGTAATCGGGTAACGAATAGGATAGATTTATTGCAGTTTGATTCGGAAAATTTAGAACTTCATCAACATTGTATGAAAAAATATCTTCTTCCATGTATTTAATGTGCAGCATGCCTTCTGCATCCAAAACAATGGTTTGGTCGGCGGGATCTGCTTCATGCTGATTTAGTAAATACCACAGCGAATAGCTTCCGTAACCAACGGGAACAATCATGTTTGGTGTCCAGTCTACTTTTTCCGAAAGCTTGTCAAAGTCGTAATCATCACCATCAAAACAGGATTGTGTTGCTATGGCTAAAACACCGACAAGTAAAAATGGAATAAGAGATTTAAATTTTAGTATCATAATAGTTTTAATTTAATAGATGTATTTACAGTTTATCCGAAAAGGCCAGCTAAAACCCTAATTTTTTAATGACAAATGATTAGGGTTTTTATATGTAAATACTGGTAAAGCAATAGTTTGTACGGACTATTTGTTTTGGTATATGAATATTTTGTTATTGTTGACAAAAAGTTATTGTACGGAATAATTGAGAAGGAAGTTTCGCTTGTCTCCTACATAAAGATTAAATGATTTATTGCCTGTTTTTGAGAAGCCAATTGAGAATTCCGTATTTCCTTTTAGAGGAAATCCTTTGTGGTTATTTCCTTTTTTATCAATCAAAAAGATCTTATTTTCATCTTCAAGACAAATTCCTATTTCAATATTTCTTCGCGAGAAGTGGTACACATTAGGACGGAAGCTTATTGCCGAATCGAATTTTTTATCGAGGCTTTGTTTTCCTGAGGCATCAAAAATTTTCAAAAGGTTATAATCAGCAAACAGATATTCATTTTTGCCATCAGAATTAATATCAACAGCAACAAAAAAGTGTGAATCTGATAGCTGAGTGAATGTCTTTTTCTCAACAGTTCCATTAAAATAACAATAGTAAATATTTCCGTTAATATCTGTGGTTACCAGTCTGTCTCTGATATTTCCAACTGATTTTTCCAGATAGAAAGGATTGTTTTTCGATTTTGAAAACTGTTGTTTTAACTTGATTCTCTCTTCGCCCCGACGGTTTAATATATAAACCCGATATTGATCTGCATAAACAATGTAATCTTTGTTTTTCACTCTAAAGTGCTGAATTTCACAAGTAATTTTATTTTCGGCTTTTGCTGGATTCCATCCGTTAAGTGCTTTACCGTCTCTGGTGTAGGCGTAAATCTTTTTATCCTTGCAAGGAATGAAGAAACGGTAGTTTTTGTTTTTGTCGTAATCGAATATGGAAACCCCTTGAACTGCTTCGGCCTTTAATTTAATTGGATATCTGGTCACATTATTTCCGTTTCTATCTATTAAATGAAGCTTATTTTTAGTGGCAAAAAGATATTGAAGCTTTCCATTTTTATAGATATCTATCTGATGAACTTTTCCAATAATTTGAGATTCCAGAGGCTTTTTCCACAACACACGTCCCGAAGGATTTAATAGGTGTAGTTGGTTATTGATATCCTGAATCAAAATTTCATTCTCTTTTGTGTAATGGTTTTGAACCAGATACGGCTTGTGTGCAAAGCAAGTATCCAATCGCGATTCCCAATCGGTTTGAGGAGCCATCTCCAACACCGGATCGTATTCAATAAACAGGTTGTTGTAAATCAGATTTCGGTTAGAGCTTAGTTGCAGGCCAATTGCCTGAAATTTATTAACGCTTTGTTTGTGATCTTTAATTTCCTTTTGCAATTCAGGATTTAAAAATCCAGAGATAAAGGCGATTGCTCTTGGTGTTGATGTGTAAAAATAAAAGTTTGCCTTATTGGAAAGGAACTCTTTATTTTCCATGTAAGTTTTATTGGTGTTTAGTGTTTTGCCTAAAACCGACTCTCGAATGAACTCGGAAAGTGAGTTGATATCAGGTCCCAGAATCATGTAGTTGTCAATAAAAGTAAAATAAGCCGATGAGGCATCAGTAAAGAAAGTACCAAAAAGTTTTTCTGGAATTCGATCTTCAGGGAGTCTGAAAATATCGAAGCTGGTTTCTTTATCGAGCTGGTATGTTCGTTTGTAGTAGGCAAGAGTGCGCTGTTGTTTTTTAGCATAGCCATTAATCATTTTAAGCATTTTGTCTTTGGCTATACTTGCACTTTTGGTACGTATTATTGTGAATCGTTTGTTGTTTTTACCTTCGGTGAAAGCCAATCCAATTTCCTTATGGATAATCGAATAAATTGTTTCTTCATAGTCAACGCCGGTTTTCTTTTTTATGTCATTAATATTTTTCTGATAGTTGGATAATTTCCCCATCTGATCGAGAAACTTTCGGTATTTACCTTTGTGTAAAAGGGCATCATTAATTCCGAGTATGCTTAAAATGCTGGTGCTTGATGGAATAATGGCCTCCATTTCCATTTTAACAGGCTCTTGCTGAAGAAACAAGTTCATCAGGTTGCCCTGCTGAGGATCGCTGTAAGTAAATCCATTTAGTAAAATGATTCTATTCCTAAAGCTAAGATCAAGTTCAGTCCAGTTTGCCAAATTGGTAAAGTTTCGAATAAACTTGCTGTAATTTTTATTTAGAGAGAAAGAAACCTGTTTTGGAAAGGTTTTTAGATTTAAGAAGATGTTTGCATCTACATTTTTCCCAATTGTTCTGCGGATTTGTTCAAAACCTTTTGTTTTGGAAATGGAATTATCGGTACTAAGTTGAAGAACTGAATTTTCTACAAGCAGCATCGACCTACTGGCAATAAACAGTCCTTTGGAAAAGGTAAAATGAATTCCCTTAGCCTTGGGATTCTTAGGTGGAATACTAAATAATGTTGTGTTGTGATATTTTCGTTCAGATACAGACGAGTTAAGACCTACCCAATTAATTATGGCGTTTTTAATTTTCTTTTCTTCCAAATAATCAGTAATTGGTAACAGGTACAGGTATTCAATTTCATTTTTACCTTGCAAGTGGCTGGCCATTGTAAACGATCGATCCAAAGAGAAAGAACCTTTCGAATCAAAATTACTAATCAGGCTATCTAAGAATTGAAGGTTTTCGTTGATGTTTGCAATTTTATCGAACTTACTTAGTTCTTTCCAAGCTCCGGTATTGTTCTCCAATTTGGTAATTAACTTTTCCAAACTCTCAAACTGAATTATCATTTGGGAATTAACCGGAATCGCAGAGAAAGGATCGATTCCTTTGTATTCCCGCTGTTTCTGAAGGTATAAAAAGCCTAAGATGATGATAGCCAGAAGTAATACAATAAGTAAGGAGGTTAAAATTTTTCTCAACATGGTCGCAAGCTTGTGTGGAATAGTGATTGACCAAAAATAGCAATTTATCGAATGGTTAAAAAATTATGTGCAGGATATCTTTGCAACAAAACACAGGTTTGAATTGATCAAAAAAATACCCCAACAATTGTTGAGGTATTTACATCGAAATAAATGTAAGTGTTTGGTGTGTTGTATCTAAAAATCGAACTTAATACCTTGAGCCAATGGCAGGTCCTCGCCATAGTTTATGGTGTTCGTTTGTCTTCTCATGTATGTTTTCCAGGAATCGGATCCTGATTCTCGTCCACCGCCGGTTTCCTTTTCGCCACCAAAAGCACCGCCAATTTCGGCACCTGATGTTCCAATGTTCACATTGGCAATTCCACAATCGCTGCCAACAGCAGATATAAATGTTTGTGCTTCGCGCATGTTCATGGTAAAAATGGAGGATGATAAACCTTGTGGTACATCATTATGCAGATGAATAGCTTCGTTTAGGGTTTTGTATTTCATGATGTAAAGAACGGGAACAAAAGATTCATCCTGAACAATTTGCCAGTGATTTTCAACCTCGCAGAATGTAGGAACTACAAAGTTTCCATCCAGTACTTTGTCTCCGTAAACAATTTTACCGCCGGCCTTTTTCACTTCTGCAATGGCCTGTTTGTAAACATCCACGGCACCTTTATCAATTACAGGTCCAACCAATGTATTTTCATCCAACGGATTGCCAATTTTTCCTTCCACCTGTTTGTATGCATTCAGCAAACGGGTTTTAACATCCTCGTAAATACTTTCGTGGATAATCAAACGTCGGGTAGAGGTGCATCTTTGTCCGGCAGTTCCAACCGATCCGAATACAATTCCTGGAATGGCCATATCCAAATCGGCAGAAGGAGCCATAATTATTGCATTGTTGCCACCCAATTCGGCAATGGTTCTGCCCAGGCGGGCACCAACCTTTTCGGCAACTCGTTTGCCTATGGCAGTCGATCCGGTTACGGAAATTAACGGAACTCGTTTGTCTTCAATAAAATTATCGCCCATTACCGATGATTTTGCAACTACTAAGTTGAAAACACCTTCGGGCACATCGTTATCTTTTAATACTTTTTGAATGATATTGTGACATGCCAGTGCACACAATGGTACTTTTGAGCTTGGTTTCCAGATAATCACATCGCCGCAAACCGCAGCCAGCATCGCGTTCCATGCCCAAACAGCAACCGGAAAGTTGAAAGCAGAAATTACACCTACAATTCCAAGTGGATGATACTGATCCATCATTTTATGATCCGGACGTTCCGAATGCATGGTAAATCCGTAAAGCATTCTCGACTGGCCAACTGCAAAATCGCAGATGTCAATCATTTCCTGAACTTCCCCTAATCCTTCCTGATAAATTTTACCCATTTCGAGGCTAACCAATTTACCTAAATCATCTTTAGCATCGCGAAGTGCATTACCTATTTGGCGAACAATTTCTCCTCGTTTTGGAGCTGGCATTTTTCGCCACACTTTAAATGCTTCCTGTGCAGTTTTCAGAACTTTTTCGTAATCAGCCATATCTGCATTTTTCACCTTTGCAATTACAGATCCATCTATGGGAGAAACCGATTCGGTAACCACACCATTGCAATCGAACCAATTAGTACCAGTCGAAACTCCTTGATTAATTGGATTGATACCAAGGCGTTTAAGTGTTTCCTGAACTCCAAAATCTTTCATGTTTTAGTATGATTTATCTTTTGGTGAAAGTGTAAATATCCGCCAAAAAATGATTAGCATTCTTGTGTTTTTACATCGAAACTACAAGATAACAATTGTAAGTCCTTTTCTCTATGATATATGTCATGTGGACCTTCTAAATAAGAGCAAAAATAAACCCGAATCTTTTTATGATTCGGGTTCTGATGATATTGATAATTAAAATTTGAGAAATTGAATTTTATATTACAAAGTTTCTGAATTGCTTCATGAATTGTACTCTTTCAAAGGCTGCAGGGTCGTTTGATTTGGATTGACTCATTTTTCCTTTAAAATCACGAATGCTTTTGAAGTTGTGCTTTTCCATCCAGGCAAATATCTCTTTTGAAAGGGTATCGATGTATTCAGGTCCGTTTTTGTACAGTACAGAGGCCAATTGAACTGCATCGGCACCAGCAAGCAGGTGTTTAATAATGCTTTCGGATGTATGAATACCAGTTGTGCCGGCAATGGAGCATTTTACCCGTTCCGACATAATTCCTGTCCATCGTAAAGAATTTTTGTAATCGTCAGAATTTGATAATATCTGACCACTGGTTACAGTTAAATTATCAATGTCGAAATCAGGACTGTAAAAGCGATTGAACATCACAACTCCATCAACGTTCATATCATCGAGTCTTTTAATAAGATTCGACAAGTTTGAATGATAAGGACTAATTTTAAAGGCAACAGGAATGGCAACTTGTTCTTTTACTGTTTTTAATACATCGTAGTAAATCTGTTCGTTTTCATCGCCGGATCTGTTCAAATCTGTAGGAAGAACGAATAGATTAATTTCGAGAGCATCAGCACCTGCTTTTTCAAGTTCCTGAGCAAAATAAGTCCATTTTTGGGCGCTAACACAGTTAATGCTCGCAATAATTGGAATAGAAAGGGCAGCTTTTGCTTCTCTTACCAATCTTAGGTATTTTCGAACGGTATCTTCCTGAGGATCTTCATTCATATAGTCGAAAGTTTCAGGATATACATACGGACGACTTGTCATGGAGTGCATTTTCTCATCCATCTCCATGATTATTTCTTCTTCGAAAAGTGATTTAAGTACAATTGCCCCAGCACCGTATACTTCTAATTCGATTAATTTCTCAATAGAATCGGTAAGACCCGAACTGGCCGCTATTATTGGGTTGGTTAAATCCAATCCAAGGTAATTGGTAGCTAAGTTTGGCATGTTAAAAAAGTTTAGTTTGTGTTGATTATCTACTTCAAATGTAGTTTCGCGGGCAGATTATTACAAATCAATAATCTTTATGCTAATATAGAGAATCCTGATGTATTTTGTCGTATTATTAATAAAAGATGCTTAGTTGCTTATTATCAGTCATTTAGTGATAAGGGAGGAATATGGGGAATTTTCAAATTCTAAAGGCTAAACCATTTGGTTTTCAATTGAAGAGCATCAATTTGCAGGTTTACTTAAAATTCCTTATTTTCACTCCTTTTTATTCATAATGTATATTAATGAATATTTACAAGCTAATTTTTTTGGCACCCAGGCTCTCTGATTCAAGGGGAGTTAATAGTTAATTGCAAGGGGTGCAAACAATACGTAAATACGGTATAAAATATGAAAAAGGCTATTGGGAAAAGACGCAACTGGACAGATTGGATTTTAATGGGAACAGAGAAATTTGGCAACGCGTTACCACACCCGGCAACACTGTTTGCCATTTTTGCTTTAAGTGTAGTTGTTCTTTCGGGGGTAGCCGATTTTTTCAATTGGCAAGCTGTGCATCCTGGAAATAATGAAACGATAGGGGTTGTTAATTTGTTAACGGTTGACGGTTTACATCAGATTTTACTGGGAATGGTTCGCAATTTTACAGATTTTGCACCTTTGGGAATTGTTATGGTTGCGATGTTGGGTATTGGCATAGCTGAAAGCAGCGGATTAATAGGCACTTTAATTCGCAAATTGGTTCTTTCTGCACCTCATAAAATGCTAACATTCGTAATTGTTTTATCAGGAATTTTATCGAACACAGCTTCTGATGTAGGTTACGTATTGCTAATTCCTTTGGGCGGGATTATTTTTCTTGCAGTTGACAGACATCCAATTGCTGGTATGGCTGCTGCTTTTGCCGGAGTTTCGGGTGGCTTTTCGGCTAACCTTATTCTTGGAACTATTGATCGGATTATCAGAAGAAGCTGCACGAATTGTAGATCCGACAATTACTGTTAATCCAACGGCAAACTATTATTTTATGGTGGCTTCAACTTTTCTGATTGCTTTTGCAGGAACTTTTGTAACGGATAAAATTGTTGAGCCTCGTTTGGGAAAATACGAGGCTGCCGAGGAGCATAAAGAAGAACTTCATCAATTGAACGATTTGGAGCGTCGTGGACTTCGCTGGGCCTTGTATATGTCTATTTTCCTTATGGTAATAACTCTTTGGGGATTGATTCCTGCCGATGGTTTCTTGAGAGGAACTGATGGAGGCTTTTTATCTTCGCCATTAATAGAAGCAGTGGTTGCCATTCTTTTTATTGGAGCGGCACTTTGTGGTATTGCTTATGGTTTTGGCGCAAAAACGTTTAAAAACGATACCGATATTATGAATGGGATGACCAAATCGATGGGGACGTTGGCTTCTTATTGTGTTTTGGTTTTCTTTGCAGCACAATTTGTAGCTTATTTTAAATGGTCTAATTTGGGTGTAATCATGGCTATTAAGGGAGCAAATATATTAATGGCTTCCGATATTGGCGTAATTCCCTTAATGATTCTTTTTATAATACTTTCTGCTTTGATCAATATGCTTATGGGATCGGCATCGGCAAAATGGGCAATTATGGCTCCTATTTTTATTCCAATGTTTATGCTTATGGGATACTCTCCCGAATTATCGCAAGTGGTGTATCGGATAGGAGATAGTGTAACCAATGTAATTTCGCCAATGATGAGTTTCTTTGCGCTGATTATTGCTTTTATTCAGAAATACGATAAAAATGCAGGAATTGGAACCATAATTGCCACAATGCTGCCTTACTCTGTTGTGTTTTTTGTGATTTGGACGATACTTCTGATTTTTTGGTTGGTATTAGGACTTCCTTTAGGTCCGGGAGCAGGATTGGAATATACAATGCCGCAATAAATAAACAAGGCGAGTTCGATTGTTAGCTTATTAATGATGTTGATATTTTAAACTGTTGGGTTCAAGCTTATACCGGTATTATCGGTTGTGAACCTGCAGATGCCTAAAATAAGGTTGGTTTCTGATAAAACATCTTTAAATTCAACACTTTCAATGGTCTATGAAATAATTTAATGGCGAATTCACGTTAATAAAATGAAACTCAACTCATCCAGTGTTTACGGGCTTTTGTACTCTGCTTTTGTCTGAATTTTTTTTTTCAAAAAAAGATAGGTTTTGTTTTGCGAGAATGAAACAAAGGTCTATATTTGCATCGCATTCAAAAGCAATGCCCAGGTGGCGGAATTGGTAGACGCGCTGGTCTCAAACACCAGTGGGGCAACCCGTGCCGGTTCGATCCCGGCCCTGGGTACAAAAACCTTCGTAGACAGAAATGTTTACGAGGGTTTTATTTTTTAGGGGAACGAATGGGGGAACGTTTGAGAGTATTGAAATTTAGTGCCGAATTACTGGATAAGCTCAAAATTGAACTTTTTAATCCTTTTTAAGAATTCATTAAGGCGGTCTGTAACTCTTCAACGGGATAACATACAATACCCAATGCAATCATTCAAAGCTTCCAAAAGAACGATACAAGTCTTTGATTCTATAATTAAAGCAATAAAACTTCTCAGAAACATTTCACCTAAAAAACGAATCCCCGCATGAAAAACTAACGAGGATTTAGGTTGTAGTCCTAACAGAACCCAATTTAAAATCAATAAACCACTGATTACCAATGTTTTATTGTGTTTTACTTAGG
The DNA here is from genome assembly GCA_016760525.1 of Labilibaculum sp. GTDB lineage: Bacteria > Bacteroidota > Bacteroidia > Bacteroidales > Marinifilaceae > Labilibaculum. The sequence continues at coordinate 19,024 of JAESUW010000156.1, read as the reverse complement.
CGAATATACCCTTATTTGTCCCTTTGAAAATTTTAACGGTTGCAGTAAAACACGTTGCGCATTTTGAAATGCCTCACCTCTCGGGTTACCACCACCGCTTATTAATTGTTTTGTGTTAAATATACCACTTTGTCGTTCGATGTTTTTTTAACGCTTAGTCGTTGTAGCCAGTTTTTAGTTCATCTTTAAGGCCAAGGATTTATATTAACATAATTATTCAATTCTGCCCATTCAACAAAATCATAAGTTTTAAATTTATCCACCCATACCTTTTCCTCTCCTGCAGGTACGTGAAAAAAGATAGTGTTTCCACTAACTTCTTCATCAGTCTTTTCTGTCAATTGTAATATTTGCATGGATTGTAACCAGTCACTTTGGTATTCCTTATTTTTTATTTGAAATAATTTTGGAAAAATCGTTATCTGATTGGTTTGGTAGTGTAAATATCCTGAAACATACCACATATCTCCTTCATGTGTATATGGTTTTGCATTTAAGTAATCCAATACGTATTGTAGGCTATCAGAATGTAACGATGAATTATAGAATCCATATTTTATATTTTCAACTTCATGATCAAATGAATTAATAAAATCAAAAACCTTGTCAATAGTGTAGTATCCCTTAATTTTCACTAAAACATCTGTAGACACATACTTTTCGTCTGAGTTATCTAAATCGTTATCTGTATCTTTCTCACAACCGAATATTGAGATAAATAAAATAATCATGGGGAATCTAAGTGCTTTCATAATTATCATTTTTCTTAATAGATGTTATTATGTGTAGATGGTTGCGTTAAATTGACTACAACGACAGTGAATGTGTATGTACATTTATATTTCTTTTATCAATCTTAAAACATACACTTACACAGCTAATTTACATGTGTAAGTGTATAAATGGGTTGTGTGTCATCAATATAATGATACCTAAACTCGTACTAAAGTATCAAATTTCCATTGATATTCATATTGTCAAACCTGTCAACTTTCCGATATGGGAAATCACATTTTAAATAAGTCGCTATTTTAAAAACGGGATAAGCTGAATATTGAACCAAGAATGATGTGTTTTTATTCGGGAATAAAAAACCATATCAGGAGATTAATGTACATGCAGAGAATAAAACCTAAAAATGAAACTATTATAAAGGGTTCTTAAGGGGTATTTATCCAGATCTTATCTAGTTTTTATCCTGATTATTTTATAGCAATGCAAGTCTATTTAGTGAAAACTCCTATTTCGCATGGGAAATAAGCCAACACAGAAAATTAAACGGAATAATGCACTAATGCCACCATTGCTGCTATTCGTTGAATTTTTTTGAATCAATGCTATTGGTCACCTTTAAAAGGTTCGTATTTATTGATTATTCAAAATATCATTTTTTGCTTTGTCACTATTGATATTGATCCAAAAACCAATTTTTAGGGCTTTGTACTTTGTGCATTGATCCAAAACCAATTTTTCAGGTTTTGTACTTTGTACATTGATCCAAAAATCATTTTTTCAAACTTTGTAACAATTGATATTGGGCAAAAAATAAATTTCTCAGGCTTTGTATTTTGTGCATTGATCCAAAAACCAATTTTTCGGGCTTTGTATTTTGTACATTGATCCAAAACCAATTTTTCAGGCTTTGCACTTTGTGCATTGATCCAAAAACCAATTTTTCAAACTTTGTACTTTGTACATTGATCCAAAAACCAATTTCTCGGGCTTTACCCATTTGGGTATTGACCCAAAACCTAATTTTTTCAGGCTATTACTGGGTATTGAATGGTAAGAAAATCAATGTGAAAGTTGAATGAGTTGTAGTTCCCTACTATTTAGCAACTCAATGACCGGTTCCATCGCCCCATCGTTTCCGTTTGGCAATTCCTGTCACACGAATGCTTAGTTGTTGGCATTCGTTTTAGTTCTTATAAACCTTTTAGGTTAAGCTGTTAATCATAGCCATGATATTGGAACTACTACCTTTGACTGGACTTTAAGTTAAGCCTCTTTATAATTCTGTACATCTATTCTCGCTGTTATCACATTTAACTTATGCACTTTACGGGACAGTGTTCCTTTTAATCATCTATCAATACTTTTTCAGGAATATTTTTTTAGCGATACGACCACTTGGGTTTTTCAGGTGTACTATTAGAATTTGAGTATTCGTATTAATCGGAATTTTGTGTTGAGCTTCGCCACTGTAATTTCCTCTCAATAGCATTCTACCCATAATATCATATACTGTAACAGTTGTTTCTTTTGTTACCAATAATAAATCGATAATTAAATAGGTTCCATCTGAATATATTTTAGCCGGAAGTTCCAGATTTACCTCTGGTTTTATGGCTCCAAAATGAAGTGCAAACCGGTTTTCATTGTCCGTTGTGGAAGCCCTAAATCGATAATCAGATACTATTGTAAGGTCAATAATTTTTTTTGTCTGTCTATCTTCGAGTATTACTGTCTCAAAATCGCTAGTGTTGAAGTTAAAATTAATCGTATAATCGCCATCACTACCAGCTTTAAACAAAAGAGGCACATTGGGATTTGAAACGGTATCACTCAAATAGCGTATTGAGAAGTTGGTGTTTCCCTCAGGAAGATACAGACTTGGTGCTATAACAAGCGGACTAAATAATTTGGCAGCACCAGTATTATTTTCAGGGTAGCCAAATAACAACCTTACTTCATCAGAAGTATTATCGCTTTCGGAATATACTACCGCAGTAATACGACTGGGAATAATCTGCGCACTTTTCCATCGTGTAGTCGCATCATGAACCCGAACATCATTTGTCGATCCCATATTCCCGGCACTTTCAGCCCTTACGAAAAAACCTTGCATTGGAGCAATGTATTGAGTAACTGAATTTGTTCCAACTCCACTTTCATCGGCAGAGTTATAAACGCCATAATTACCCGCTAAAGGATTCCATATCCACATATCATTACCGCTGCCACTTGTAGCAAGATGACTGCGGGTCCATCCTGAAGTTGCCTTCCAGTCGATAGAAGATGGATAAGGATTACCAACTAGATTAAACCCTTGCAAAGTTGCATCTGCACTACCATCAATGGTAAGTCCGTATGAAATGCTACCATTGTTTAGGTTCCCGGCAAACTCTTTAGTAGGTTTTTCTTCCTGAACAGAATATAAATAACTCCGGCCAACAACAAAATCAGCTCCAGGATTTAATGTATTCCAATTATCATTTAATTTATAAATCCAGCAATTGGTAGGTTCATGCCATAAATACATATCGTATCCAGTTCCATTTCCATAGGTGCCAGAAGGCACCCAAGAGGGTGTAGTCGGAATAACTGGAGAAATCTCTTGACCAGCAACCGGAGCAGAAAGAAAATGCCAGTCTTCAGCACTGCCACTTACATATCTTTCAACTGTAGCAGGAACATTATCGGTGTTATGAATTAAGGATGCTGTTCCTGTAGCATCAGAATTTAAAATAAAACCAGAATTACCTGCAGAATTTGTAATCGTTCCTGTTACGCTAAGATTTTTCGTTGCCGATAAGGTAAATAATTTTCCTGAATTAATAAGGAGGTCATTATCGATTGTGAAATCAGCATTAAGAGTCACTCCAGTGCTATTATCAATTGTTAAATTGTAAAATTTTTCGTTTCGAAAAAGATTGCTCTCAATGGTTTGGGCAGAAGTTCCAGCGTATACAAATGTTGAAGAATTTGTTGTTACATCTAATTTTCCTGTATTAGCAGTGAACGTATTCAATAGGCGCAAGGTACCGAATAATGGTATGTTGTTAGAATTGTTAATTGTAAGATTAAAGACCTCATTATTGTAAAAAGTCCCATCAGGAATGTTTTGAGATAAGCTCGACTCCAAAATAACGGTTGAAGAACTTGTTGCAGCATCAATTTGTCCTCCATTTGAAAGCGCTAATGTTCCATTTATGGTTAAATCATGTTCATTAACAACTAATTTATCTATGGATTGATTGATAATTATTGCGCCAATGGTTCTGTCCATATCTAAATAACAAGAACGATCTGGATTATCGGCAAAGAATAAATTAGTGCCACTGGAAGGTACTGTGTTATTTGACCAGTTTGATGCCGTATTAAAATCGGTACTGCTTGACCCTACCCAAAAAGGACCTCTTTCTACGGCTCCCATGGTTGGTGTTGTGGCCCTGTTTACACCCTGTATATCTAAAGTTATTCCTAAGTCAGGTAATCCGGCAAGAGTTGTTGCCGGCATATAATCTACCGGAGTAGTACTTCCTCCAATCATAAAAATTGGGTTAATGTTTACGCTGTTAGCATCTCCGCTTGAAGCAGCTTTCCAAGAATCATCCAGAGTAGGATAGTTTGTATTTCCAATTTTACCTAGTATTCCGGTAGCCGAAACGTAGTAATCGTTATAATTGTTAGTTAAATTGCTTGAACCAGCAAGATAAATTGAATAATGTTTTCCTGTTGTGCCTCCTGTACGGTCATTAAATAAAACATTATTTCTATAGTCTCTTGTCGAAGTATTGGCATTACTATACAAGGCATAAGTAGAAGATGTTTCAGTAGAACCAGAAATATCACCCCCTATATAAACGGTATTAAAGTATATGGTACTATTACTTCCTGAATCGCAATGATCATAAATGCCATAAAATAAATTTCCTGAAGTTGTTCCTTCTCCAAAATTAATAACATTATTATATACTCTTGTAACGCCTCTGTATATTAAGATGCCTTCAATTTTACCATCCATAAATGAGGTTGACAGATATAGTCCATAAATAAAATTATTTGATATAGTATTGGTTCCTGTTGTTGATGTTGAAGAATAAATTCCATATACATCAACCCTTTTTGAAGTGTTGGTATTAGATAAATTATAAATGGTATTGCCTTTTATGGTTTGAGTAGCAGATGCAGTAATACTTGATTGGGATATACCTATTACTGAGGCTGCATTATTGTAGAACTCTTGCCCACTATTTGAGGAAAGATTCCTTATAATGTTGTTTTGAATTATATTGGAGCCAGATATTACGTCAATCCCTCTAACTCTCGAATTAGTATTACCGCCGGTATATGCATTGTATAGATTATATATATTATTACTAGAAATCGTAGTATTTCCTGACCCATAGCTCAGCACACCTGTCACAACTTGGACTGAAGAGGTAGAAGCTGGGGAACTAGACTGTATACTATTTGCTGTACTGTAACTACCAATATTATTATGACTTACAGTATATGTGCCACCACTTAATTTGTATAATGCAATAATACTATGAGCATTAGACGTTGAACCTATGGCATTTATTGAACCAATGTTGTTTTTACTTATCTCAATTGTAAAAGGACTACTAACATAAATTCCATATGATGTTGCTGCTGAAGTAGTATTTGTAATTGTAATAGAGTTAATGCCAGTTGTTTCGCCAATATTATTACCCAAAACAGTACCAATATTCACTTCTCCAACCTGAATATAGATTCCTGTCCATGGAGTTGAAGATGTAGTTGTATAGCTGATATTTTTTATTGTATTATCCTGAATAGAAGATGCTGTAGTAGCACCCACTCTTAGAAAAATACCTTGGAATAAATGTGAACTACTACTATTTATTGTAAATGAAGATCCTCCACATAATGCTTCACTTCCCCCAATATAGTTTTCTGTAATATTGAAGTTTATTCCTGAAGGATAATTATAGATTCGAATGGCATTATATGTCCATGCTCCTGAAGGAGATAAATCGGTTGTTTCATAAAAGCTATTACTGGAAATTGTGAAGTCAGTAGAATAAGTAAATAAACTTATACCATTTGAACTTGCATCTGCATTCAAGAAATCGTATATATTATTATTTGAAATGGTGTTGCTGGTATTTAGATAGTCCAAAGAACCTAAAGAGTAAATCCCATTAATGGGTCTATTGCCTCCATCATTGGTAATATTACAATAGTTTATGGCGTTGTAGGAATTTCCTGTCCCTGAAGTAGCTGTTGCGAAATAAATTATTCCACTTGTTGTTGCCATTGAAGCCCCTTTTACAGTACAATAAGCTACTGTGTTATTCTCTGCCGTGTTAATAAATCGGATGGTAGATGTACCTGCATTGCCGGAGGTACTGGTATTCACAATTACCAAATCTTTTGTAGAACCACTTGCATTTACTCGACCATCAATAGTTACATTATCAGCACCATTGAGGTCGATAAGTGGCGTAGCAAGATTACCGGATATTGTAAGGCCTGAGCTGGTAGGATAAATATTTACAGAAGTCCAGTTGGCATTTGCTGTGGTAAGTGTTGCTGATGCAGTCTCGGTGGTATTAGCAATTATTTGAAGTGTAATTGCACCGGTATAAACAGAGCCACTATTCGCATTAATGGCATCAAAAGCCTGTTTTAAAGTGCTGAATTCGGCACCTGTATTTCCAACAGTTTTTGTAATTTGAGATTTTGCATTATTCGATAAAGCACAAATAAATGCAATTATTGTAAATATATTAATTAGCGTTTTCATCTCTTGTAATCATTAAGATTTGTAACTGTGAAATCAACACCATCCACAACACTTTCTTCAAACAAAACTTTTATTATTGCTTTATCTAATTGCGCAGTGGTTGCCGCCAATTTTATCCCTTCCCGAAAAATAACAACATAAGCATCTTTACTACCTTTGGCAATAATAACTTTATTTGCCTTTTCTGTTTCCTCTGCAGGATTATATTTACCCGAAACTTACATGTGTTTTGATCCTAAACCAGATTCAAAGTCGATTAAGGTTCATCTATAAGTTAAAAGTATGTTTAGTCTTAACAGGTACAATAAACAATTCGGAGATTCCCTGATTCAGCAGTTTCAACATGAAAATTCTTGCTGCCTTACGCCCATGAAAATAGTTAAATCGGACTTTATACAATCCACCTTCATGCTCAATGACTACTGTTTTATCTGAAATCCAAGATAAATGAGATCGTAAAACCAAAGCATTAGATTTCTTTGCAAAGGCACCAAGCTGAACAGTAAACACATCCCTATTCATCCGTTCATATTTGTTTGTTTCACCATACGCTTCAACAAGAATAATAAGCGCATCAGAATAGCCCATAGCAAGCAATTGGGTAGCCAATAAGCCGGCTTCCTTTCTGCTTTCAAACACACCGATTAGAACCTTAAAAATATCGCCTTCAGAAACGATCACGGCCGAACAGTCTAAAGCTTCTATAAGTCTATTTTGAACGGCAATAGCATCAGCCTTATGCTCAAACTCACCCACCTGTATCAAACAAGCCGCTTTTTCTTTGGCATCTGTATTTTGGATAGCAAGCCTTTTTTCTTCCATATCTGGCTCAATAGAAGTTATTGTATCTACAGCAGGACTTTGAAGCACTAACTCAAGTCCATCCACAATATCGCCGTCAATTAGTTTTTTCATGTGTAATTTATGGAATAATGGTGCTGATTGATAGCCCAGTTTTTCCAACTGCTTCTCATCAACACGAACAGTATAATCACCTGGTTTTAAACCCAGATATGTGAAATACCCATCCGACTCGCTTAATGTTTCGGCGACTAAACTACCTTGCGGGTTATATATCTGAACGGTAATTCTGCCAAGCCCATCGAGCTTGTTTTCCTTGTCGAGGTAAACCATACCAGATACTTCACCAACAGAGAGTATAGGAATATCAACACGTTTATATTGGTTTGGATCAACTAAAATGGAATAGATTTTATTTTTAAATCTCCAGGCAATATTATCTAAATCGTTATCGCTAAATTCTATATTATAACTGAGAAATGCGTTTAGATTTGGGATTCTTATAATTGAATCTTTTTCGCTAAAAACCACTTTACCACCATACACTTTTACAGAACTTAATTTCACCATTTTTTCACTTGGGTCGAAAATTCCATTATTATTCAAATCTAAAAATGGATATATAGATATGCCTCCTTTACCAACTGATGAGTTTTTGTCAGTGTATACTTTTTTATTGCCACTTCCAAAAATAAAAGAACCATTAGCACTTTCAGAAGAAGAAATATGTCCATCACTGTATGCTGTTGAACTGTTTGTTCTTGCAAAGGATAAATCATATTTAAAGCCTACACTTATAATATGGTTGCGATTTGAAATGTTTCTTTCGTAGCCTACGGAGACATGGCCATTTGGGATTCTTTTTTCGAGGTTTAATTTAAAAGATGTTAATTTATGTTGACTAACATTATACAAGCTTGAGGGACGAAAAACAAACCCCCTTTTTAACCGCCATGATAGAGAGGAGTTTGATGTTATGTAAGCCGGTTTATTATCTGTCCAGTTTAACTGAGTCGTTGAGTTTGCCGAAAATTGTTTATAATAGGCCGAAAGCATAATATTAGTCTGATTATACTTTAATGTTTCGTATACATATTGAGTGAAATTTAATTTCGAAAAACCTGAAATCTTTTTAAATCTATAAGGGAGAGATAGTATTATTCTTCTTTTTTCAAGATAGCTGAATTGAGTTGCTTGTTGGTCTTTTACATATTTAGTATAATCAATTTTTATTGATGCATTTTTTAAAAAAGAATAGTTGATTAGGCCTTTTGTTCTTACACCATGAGCGTATTCGCCAATTAAAGTAAGTTTGCCTAATGGCTGAATAGATGTTTTTACAAATGGGATGTACGGACTGTTTTGTATTGATGATAAATATTCTAACCCACCACCTATTGTTACTATTTTGCTTACGCCATAATTTGCTTCTACTTTGGCATAACGACTTAAACTACTATCTTGTATTACTCCGGAAGTTATGCCATATTCAAATTCTTTTTCGGGCATAAATGTATAAGGAATATTAATGGTACGTTCCTCTATACGCTCTTCGCCCATGGGGCCATAAAATTTTAATTTTAATGTGGTAAAACCATATACATTAGGAACCTCAAAAAAATACATCCCTGAAGCGTCTGCTTTTGTATAATTAACCATTGCATCGTTAATATAAAGTTCAACGGTCCAATTCGGTTCTGTATAATCACTTACAGTGTAATGCCCTGTTGCTTTTCTTACAGTAGTAGGTGTATTTCTAATAACGGCACCAACAATTGGTGAATTAATAAAAGCTATGGATTGATTTGATATTTTACCAATTTGTGCCTGCTTTATTATTTTTTTATCATTATCGACCCAACGCCATAGGTAGTTTAACTGGCGACTATCAAATTTATACTGATTGTTAAAACTTACAGAAACATTTGCTTCGCCATATAACAGTTCTGTTCCAACTCCCACTCTAAATTGATTTGCAGGTGCACTATTCCATGTTTGAGATGATGACAATGCCCAATCAATTGCTCCAAATTTTAATAAATGATAATTTCGATTAAATACGGTATCTGCAATTGTTTCGCCTTTAATATGAGTCAGGCTTTTTCGCATTTTTTCTAAGCGTAGCTGTTTAATTACAGGCAATTCAAAATTGGATTTTAATATCACAGATAATGATCTGTAGTTAAAAGTCAGGCTTATCCCGAAGGCTTCGGCAAGTAATGATGATTCTAAATACAACATACCCATTTCCTTTACCATCTTATTTTTACAATAAGATATTTTTTCGCCCACCTTAATTTGCTTTGTCTTATAGTCAATAAAATAGGTGTTACTTTCATCTTCAATAAAGCCCGCCAGATTATCGCCTCTTTGCCCTTCAGCACATGGAATCATAAGTATGCGAAATAAATCTTCGACATTAACATATAGCAAATTATTATTTGTATAGATGACATCTAAATCATAATTGCCATAATCATCAACCATTAAAAGCACTGGTATTTCATCGTAAACAAAAGAGAGATCATTTTTGCCCTTTTCTTCATCCTTTTCATTTATTACATTATCTGCGTAATAAACTGTACCTTCGTTACTCAACTTATCTTGTGCAATTAATTTTGTTTCGGAAAAAATAAATAATAATATTAATAATAAGTATTTAGGAGTATGGTAAAATAATCTTTGCCAAAAAAACCGGGTTTTCTGGCAAACACAAAATACAGGTAGCCTTATAATAACAAACAAAGGGAAAAAGCCTCGCATTACGGAAGAAACTGTAGCAATCAACATTTGGCATGTTGAAAATTTACCAATGTAATTGCGGCTACTCATGTTTATTCCTGATTAAATGTTATATTAAAATTACCCGAGTAGGTTCCCGGCAAAGCTGTGCCTGGAATAGTAAGCGTACCTCCAACCCGTATTAGATTAATATAGTCGCAATTGCCAGTGGTCGAAAAATTAGACCCATTAGGTCCTTTTTCTGTTGGGCCAATAGCTAAGGAAAGAGAGCTTTCGCTACTTGTTAAAGTAGTTGTTGCATTAAAGGAGAGAATTACATTGCGACCTTCACATAATTTTACTTCGAAAATAGCAGGCTGTGAAATTGGTGCATTGTTTAAGAGTATAATGTCACCCGTTGAAGTTCTACTGCCATCCCATCCAATAGTTATCGTTCCTCCCATACTGCCAGATGCCGCAAATACACCAAAATGTATTGGCTGTGTTGCAGTAACAGTTAATGTACGTTGTGGTAATGCAGGTTGGGCAAAAGATGAATTCGTGCAAAAAAATAAAATTATTGCAAAAAACAATAATTTTAAAAGATATTTATACAATGCTTTCATTATAATTTTTTAAGTAAATCTACTTAGCTTGAGCCCTTGTACTGTATTGGGAAACACTAATCAAAGATTTTTTCAGTCATTGCGAACGAGGGGTGAGTGTGGTAATCTGTTAATATTTACGAGATTGCTTCGTACCAAGTAATTACACACTTTTTTAACTTTACAAATATTCATACTATTTAAGTTCCAATTCAGCTTCTGCGTAACTGTTTTTTTTAATGTCATCACCATCAAAATATTTCACTTTCAATTTGCCTTTCAGTATGGTAGATTTAGTTATCTTATTTAACTTTATTGAAATGGATCGTTTATTTATTTCAGTATATACTCCTACACCTTTTGCTATACCTATTTCATAAGGTTTACCATTTTCTGGAATATATTCGACTGATATAGTGCCGTAAATAGAATTATTACCTGTTCTGTTTATTACTAATTTTAAAACAGGACTAGTATTTTGTGTATAATCGATTTCTATATTACTTAAAGTCGTGTTTGCTGTTCCTTTTCCTACTCTAATTATAATTGGAATAGTTATACCATATATCGGTATTATTTGTACGCTCATGAGCGTAGTATCTTGTGAAGGATCTACTAATCCTGCAGGATTATAGTTTTTTTCAGATCTGAAAAATAAATGCGAGCGATATTCACCTTCTTTCATGCCAGACTTTCGTCTAAATTGCAGGGCAATTACTTGTGGCTCTTTAGGAGCCAAAGTTACCGTACGTGGAAATATTCGTAAATATGGGTCCGAAAACATTTGACCAGATCCCTCTTTATCAATGATTGAAAAGCTGCCATTCTCTTGCATACTTCGTTGAACAAAAGAAACAGAATATGTTGTAGTATCTTGACCAAGATTTATTAAAATTAATTGTTCTTTTTGTTTATTACCTTCAAAAACTACTCGTTTGGGTGTAATTAATAAATCGCCTTGTGCCCATAAATTAATTTGTAAGCCGAAAATTGTTATAAGTAAGATTAAAAATATTTTATTCATAGTATTTATTTAATCAGTAGTATTCTTCGAGGCTTGCCTCGGGGTTTCAGAGGAAAGTTTGAAAATCTTAGGTTTTCAAAACGCTTAAGAAGCGTGTTTTCTTCATATGAACAAGAGACTTGTCTCTTAAAAAAAAATATTTCACGAAAGTGAGATATCATTAAATACCTCGCGGGCTTGTCCTGGGTTTGTTGATTTATTATTAAGGGACTGAGTTAATAATAATTGGTAAATTTCGTTTTTACAAAAAAAAAGGAAGCCTCTAAAGACTCCTTTTTTTTTGTATTGTATTATTCTAGTTGTAATCTACAGTTACATCAAATGTACCTGCATATACTCCAGCCAATTGTGCCGCTTTTACTGTTAACAAACCACCAATAGCAAAATTATCAGTTCCTGTACCACTAAGTAAGCTTGTTGAATTGACAGCAGGTTTTTCTATACCACCATTATAAAGAACTGTTAAATTAGTAATATCCATACTTGCAACACCTAATAATGTTTCACTTACTGTGATAGTTACTGGTGCTGTAAGAGCATAAGTTTCATTCATAGTACCCGTTACATTGTAAGCTGCATTTGAACTTACAGGAGTTATTCCTGTTAATGCTAAGCCACCTGTTTCCGAACGAACATTAGCAGTAGAAAGAGTAACTGTTCCACCTAATGCATCGGTCATAATTATAGTACCAAAATGTAAAGCAGAAGTTTCAGTAATACCCATTGGTACAACAAGTACAGCTCCAGCAGTAGTGTTTTCTGTTACTGCTGTTGTTTGTGCCATTACATTGTTTGATAAAAATGCACCCATTGCGATAGCTGCAATTGATAAGATTAATTTTTTCATTTCGTTTTTTTTTAATAATTGGGTTTCTGAGAATTTTCTTTTTATTCCGGATCAAAAATCGAAATCTCAATTTTGACTAAAATGTATTTTAAATGTTTAAACGGTACAATATTATACATTAAAAGCCTATTTTCATTGATGTAGATTTCGCCAAAAAAAACAAACACTTGATAACTCAATGATATGTAGTTGATTCGAAAAAAATAAATACGCCTATTTGGAAAGGCTTTAAATAATGATAAAAAACACACCTTCTTCTTTATGCTGACCCCACATCCTACTGTAAATACTTTCTATCATGCACTTGCAGGTTTGTATTATTTACAGTAAAAAATATTCGATAAATACATCAAAGTGGGTAAAAAAAAGAAAGAAATATGGGCATTTGATAGCTTCAACGTCATTTTTCAGGAATAGATACCCAAAACACAAGCTATTTTTAAGCAAAAAAAATCCATATTAATATTTCAATAAATCAGACTCCTCCCAAAAGATATAATTAGGACCTAGTTGGAAGGAAAGATAAAGTACGAATAGGTTTTGCATTCAAACTTGGCAGAACTACAATCTTTCAATACAAAACACTATAGTTATTCACAACAATACAGGACTGACCATGAAACACTTTTAAATCTTAAAACCTGGCTTGCATTCATATTCAGAATAGCATCAATATTCTAAGAGATAATGTTTAAAAATGAAAATTAGAAAATGCAAGTGTCCAAATAGGACTACGTACATATCCCACAAATAATTGATGCGCAAACTACAATTACTAAAAACATTTCATCTTGTATTACTCCGTATAAATTGTTTTCGTGTTATTTTAGACTGTTCTGCAACCAATAAATTATAAATAGGCTGCTTAATTGGTTCAGTTTTTAAACGGAAAGAGAAGAATATATATGTTGTATTATTTTTAGTATTCTTTAACACTTATTCCAATCTGTTAACTTCAATTTGAATTACATTTGTTCATAGAGATTAAAGATTAGATTTTTCATAGATTAGTAGATTAGATTTAGGTTTTTAGATAAATCGATACCCGGCCGAACACCGGGTTTCTTTTTTTTTATGCTCTTTTCAATACTTTCACCTTCGTTCTTTTCAGTTCTAATTTTTTCTTTTCGTCATTTTCTTTTGTCCAGCGCATAATTGGGGTTTCAATGTATGTAAATGAAAAGTGAGCCAGTCCGATAGTAATCCCAAATACCAACAGATAATAGCAAATGATGTACAAGGAGAAATTATGAAATAGGAATTCCGTTTTTGAAAAAAAATAGGAAACCAAGTACAATACAAACATGTGGTACATGTAAATTCCATAGGTTCTTTTCCCTGTCCAATCAAACAATTTATTATCCAGCTTGATGATGTTTTTAGGATTGGCAGCTATGTTAATAATTAGCCATCCGTAAAGTAAGGAAAGAGGCAGTGTGATGGTTGATTTTAGGAATTTACTATCTGTATCGAAGCCATACCATGCAACTAAAGTCAAAAACAATATCAATTGCATCCATTTTCTTGAAAACACCCACAAACTTAATAGTTTGCCTTTTTTATAATAAAGCATATAGGCAAGTAGTGCTCCTATCGACATAAAATGAAAGCGAAGTGTGTGCACAAAAGCTCTGCCCTGTTCTGTTAAGCCAAATACATTATATGAGTTTCCGATACTTACTAAAACCGACAAGATGCTTATCAGTATCAGTAATTTAAGAAGGTATTTGAATTTGTATTTCATGAATGGAATTAGCAACCAGTAGAATTGTTCCTGTGCTCCAATCGACCAGGAAACATTCAATGCTCCGCCTACATGAAAGAAACTATTCATGAGGTTCGGTAGAAAAATAAGATATAAAAAAAGAGCTAGATTAATGTTGTAATCATTGTGGGTATTCATTCCAATTGCAGGAACAATAAGCCAGTAAAAGATCATTCCAAATGCAATCACCAGATAGTAAACAGGAGCAAGACGATAAAAGCGCTTGCTAAAAAAGTTCCTCATACTGATGTTGCCGTTTTTTTCGTATTCCGCAATTCGTATGTAAGTAATTAGAAATCCGCTAAGGGTAAAAAAGAAGGATACTGCGCCTTTGTATAGAAATGCCATATTTGGTAAATGTGGCAAATTCATAATGGTTTGATTGTTATGAATGTGCATGGCGATGATGAAAAAAGCGGCTATGAATCGCAAACTATTAAGTCCATTCAAATAATTTTCTTGTTTCATAATAAAGGCTTGTTTTATATTCTGATAATTAATGAGTTGTAGGTTTGGGTGCAGATGTTTTATGGTTTAAATTTTGATAGAAAATTTTGACAGCTATTTTTTCTTGTGGATTAAAAGCTGGATTGTATTTTAAAACCACTAAGAAGATGAGGAACTGATAAAAAAAAATGGAGTAATTGGTTTGCCCGAAAATCCCAAACTCTGTTATTGAATTGATGAAAAGAGGAATTGACATGGCTAGAAAGATTTCTTTTTTTTCTTTGTCTTTGGATTTTATGACTCCACGAACTAAAAAAATTATTTGGAAAAGCGTAATTAAAAAGCCTATAAACCCAAGGTTCATTAACACCTGAAGAAAAGTATTGTGAGTCATATGCCCTGGATAAGCTGTTAAACTTTCGAAACGGTTGGTGTAGGCGATTCTATGAAATCCATAACCCAGAAAAGGTTCTTTTACAATTCCTTCATCTAAAAGGGCAGTCCAGAATGGAATTCTACCTGTCATGCTTAAGACTTCCTCTACATTGCCAGCTTTAAAAATTACATACTGGAGAATAAATGGAATGGCAACTCCAATTAAACCAAAAGCAACAATTTTAAGTTGCAGGCCAGCCTTTTTTTGCAGGATAAGCATGGCTATTAGCAAAAAGGCAATAACTGATGATCTTGATGATGTAAGGGCAAGTGACAGTAATGAAATAGCAAACATTACGCCTGCTTTCCATTTTTTATTTTCCTTAAATAGTAACAGCAAAGCCAAACCAGCGCCCATTGAGTTCAGCATGCCTAATTCGTTGGGATTCATTAAATATCCACCCAATCTGATTTCACTTCCACCTCGCATCGACCGATAAAAAATATCGGGAGCAATTAGAGATCCAATCAACAAAATTAAGGCGATAAGTGTTATGACTTCAGCTAATAATCGAATTAGATTAACTGGATAATCGCTGAAGAAATAATTGTGCTGAAGGTATAATTTGGCAAAAAAGTATACAAACAAAAAACTCTGAAGAGTCATGTTCCATTGCAAAACCGAATAGGCAACTTTAGCAGATCGTTCAGGCCCTTCAGTAATCCATAAAAATGAAGCAAATGCAAGTAACAGATAAGCAATATAAAGCCATAAGGCCATGTTGTTTTTATAGACAAAAGAAGCAATCATACCTTTCCTGCAGTTGCTGTGGTATAGGAGAAAACACCAGACAAGTGCAATTAGTCTGCTGCCAATTTTAAATAATTGGGTGAACGAGGCACTCTCCGATGGCGAAAAATAACTGGCAATCATTATAAATAGGAGTATACCAATACTTCTACTGTTTTTATTAGCTAAAATCGATATGTCTTTTTTTATTGTAGTCATTAGCAAGCTACATGAGAAAAACATGCCAGTATTAAGATGCTTTGACTATTTCCGTGTATCAGTCTGATAATTAATGCTTAATAAGTATCTTGTTTTGTGCTTTTTTGGATTGAAAAAAAAATCAGTTTCATTTTGAAACTGATTTTTGAAACTGATTGTATGGGAAAGTTATTGTTCTTTTAGTTCATTTTCAATTTGTTCAAAAACAACAGGCATTAATTTATTTATCTTATTCATGGTTTTTGGAATCAAATGGATCTTATCATCCAATAAAGCATTATCTTCTAATTGTTGAAAGTCAGAATAAAGGGCGTTAATTCCTAAAAGATTGATTGATGGTTTAATTTTGTGCGCAGTTCTGGAAAGCTCTTCCCATTTTTTGGAATTAAAACATTCGTTTAATTCCTGAATAAAATCAGGTGTAAGTTTATTGAATTTAGCGAGCATTCGTTGTACTAATTTCTGTTCATTATTCATCATTTCACTTAATTTTGATAAGTCAAGCAATTGTTGCTGCGTATCAATTTTCGTTTTGGGAAGTTCTGAACTTAAATTTTCGGTAATTGATTTTTCCAACTGAAGAACACTGGCAATTTTGTGGAATAATATTTCCGGTTCAAAAGGTTTTGAAATGTAATCGTTCATTCCTGCATGTAAGCATGTTGCAATTACACCTTTTATTACATTGGCAGTTAAAGCAATAATTGGAACTTTTGATTTTAGTTGTGTTCGAATTATTTTAGTTGCTTGAAGCCCATCCATAATCGGCATTTGTTTGTCCATCAATATCAAATCGTAAATGTTATTTTTTACTTTTTCTATTGCTTCTTTTCCATTGTTAGCCGTATCAACGGTAATATTCCATTTCTCGAGCATCGATATTGCGATGATCTGATTGAATTCATTATCCTCCACCAGCAATATATTTTTTTCTGCTAAAAGATTTTCATCAATCTGAAATTTGAATTCTTCTATTTTAAGGTCTGATTCTTTTGCTTTTTCAAATTCAAGACTGAAAAAGAAACGGCTTCCCAGATTTTTTATGCTTTCAATTTCCAATTCACCATCCATTAATTCAATTAGTTGTTTGCTTATTGGAAGACCCAGACCTGTGCCTCCAAATTTTCGGGTTGTAGTTTCGTCTTCCTGTTTAAAATTTTCAAAAATACTTTTCTGATTTTTCAGATCAATTCCAATGCCGGTATCGCTCACTATAAATTGAATCATAGTTTTTTTAGTGCCGTCTTTTTTTAGCAGACATTCAAATTTTACCCAACCTTGAGAAGTGAACTTAATGGCGTTGGCGAGCAAATTCAGGAATATTTGATTTAACTTGCTTGAATCTGCAAGGATGTATGGATGAATATTTGGATCAATTTCAAAACTAAATTGTATGTCCTTCTTTTTAGCTCTTATCTCCAATGTTTGAAACAAACGGTTTACAACATCGTGCAAACAGCAAGGATTTAAATCTAAATTTATTTCACCAGATTCAATTTTTGAGAAATCAAGAACATCGTTTACCACACTAAGAAGATTTAACGCTGAGTTTTTAATTCCGGTAATGTATTTATCTTGCTCTCCGGATTTTTTAGTTTCGTCGAGTAATTTGCTGAATCCGTAGATCGCATTTAACGGGGTTCTTATTTCGTGACTTGTGTTGGCTAAAAATCGACTTTTAGAGATGCTTGCTTCTTCTGCAGTATGCTTGGCAATTTTTAATTCATCCTCATATTTAATTTTATCAGTGATGTCTTTGTACTGCCACAAGTGTCCAAAATATTTTTCATTGGAAAAAATTGGAATGTAATTACGTTCGAAAATTTTTCCATCTGTAAATTCTACTCTCTCATTTGTTTTAGCCTTTTTTTCTGTTAATAAATTAGTAATAGATGAGATAAATTTTTCGGGGTTTTTTAGTAGCGAAGATGATTGTTTTGCCGAATTAGTACAATCCATACCAATTAGGGATTCTGGTTTTGCAGAAATTTTAAATATGTTGCAGAATTTTTGGTTTGTGATTATGATTTTTCGGTTTTCATCTTCAAGAAGAACTCCTGATTGCAGACTTTTGATTAGTGTTTCCAGTCTTTTGTAGGTTGTTTCCAGATCCTCCTTTGCTTTTTTAGGCACAGTAATATCTCGCACAAATGCACTGAAGAAAACCTTATTTTTATGTTTTAACGACTGTATTGTCAATTCGACAGGAAAGGTTTCTCCATTTTTTCTTTGTCCTGTAATTTCTATCCTTTGATCCAAAACCGGACCTTGCCCTGTTTTAAGGTAATTTTTAATTCTTTCGTGGTGCGACGATTTATATTCTTTGGGAATGATCAGATTTTCTAATTCGCTGCCAACAGCCTCTTCTTTAGTCCAGCCAAAAATCTCTTCAGCTTGCAGATTCCAATGAGTAACCAATCCTTCCATATCAATAATGATTACAGCATCCAATGCCGAATCAATAATTAATTTAGTTCGTTCTTCACTTTCGATTAGAATTTCTTCCATTTGTTTTCTTTGGGTGATGTCCAGCAGTACGTTCACCGATCCCAAATACTCTTTGTTATCACCAAATAGAGGAGTTCCAATAACGTGCATCCAAATAAAACTTCCATCCTTTTTTAAAAGTCGAACTTCAAATGTGTTTTTTTCACCTTTCAACAGTTTTTTTCTTTGCTTTGAAATGTCAGCCTGATCATCTTTTTGGAAGAAATTTTCAATCAGATTTTTTCCGAGTAAATCTTCCAAAGCATAGCCTGTTTTCTTTAAAAATTGAGGATTAGCATAGGTAATTGTAAGTTTATTATCAATAATTACAATTCCCTCGTCTAAACCTTCAACTAAAGTTTTATATAAATTATCTTTTTTGCGTAATTGAACCTCTGTTTTTTGGCGAATTTTATATTCATGAAT
>JAESUW010000108.1 GCA_016760525.1 Labilibaculum sp. | reverse complement strand
ATTTGATGCGAATAGTGGTTCTATTTAAAGATAATTTAACGCAATTATGAGGTTTTTGGCTTATAAAAAAGCTAAAGGATAAATTTTTAAACAGTTTCTTAGTCTATTTTCTGTAATTGAACAGTGAAGTGCCTCATGATTGGAGCTTCATCAACAATTGTAAATCCATGTTTGATATCAAGTCTGCGGTCGTAAACATTCTTAAGAGCTACGGCAACTACATCCATATGGTTGTTGGTATAGGTTCTTCTTGGAATAGCTAAACGTAATAATTCTAGAGCCGGGTAACGGTTTTCCCTTGTTTCAGGATCTCTGTCTGCTAGAATTGTACCAATCTCAACACCACGAATTCCTGCTTCTAAATACAATTCACAACCTAAAGTTTGTGCTTGGTATTCTTCTTTTGGTATGTGAACTAATATTTTCTTAGCATCAACAAAAATTGCGTGGCCTCCAATTGGCTTTTGGAATGGAATACCAAATTCCTCTAATCTACCACCTAAATATTCTACTTGCTTAATACGGGTTTCAAGATATTCAAATTCAGTTCCTTCATCAAGACCTTGAGCTAAAGCATTCATGTCACGCCCCGACATACCTCCGTATGTAACATATCCTTCGAACATGATGTTGTAAGTTGATGCTTGTTTCCATAGGTTTTCATCTCTCATCGCAATGAATCCACCCATGTTTACAATAGCATCTTTTTTAGAGCTCATGGTGGCCATATCGGCGTAAGCATACATTTCTTTCACAATCTCTTTAATTGTTTTATTCTGATACCCTTCTTCGCGTGTTTTAATAAAGTAAGCATTCTCAGCAAAACGAGCAGAATCGTAGCAAACAGGAATTTCATATTTGTCGGCTAGTTTTTTAACTGCTTTCATATTAGCCATAGAAACAGGCTGTCCTCCTGAAGTATTACAAGTAACCGTAACAATAATCATTGGAATTTGCTCTTTCGGATATGTTGAAAGAACTGATTCAAGCTTAAAAAGGTCAAGGTTTCCTTTAAAAGGGTGATCGATAACTGTGTCGAAAGCTTCATCAATTGTACAATCGACGGCTTTTGCTTTTCTAAACTCAATATGACCTTTTGTAGTATCGAAATGTGAGTTTCCCGGAACAATATTCCCCTCTTTTACTAATACCGAGAACAACACGTTTTCAGCCGCACGACCTTGATGAGTAGGTAAAAAATGATCAAATTCTAAGATATTCTTTATGGCGTTTTTCATATTATAGTAAGAGCGAGCTCCCGCATAACTCTCGTCTCCTAACATCATTGCCGACCATTGTTTATCACTCATCGCTCCAGTTCCTGAATCGGTTAGCAGATCAATAAATACTTGATCACTTTTTAGGTTGAAAAGATTGTAGTTTGCTTCCTTTAACCATTGTTCTCTTTCTTCACGAGTACTTCTTTTGATGGTTTCAACCATCTTGATTTTATATGATTCTGCGAATGGTAATTTCATAATATTTTGTTGTTTGTTGAATTCGAAATATAGCAGCACAATTATCTGCAGGATGTAATTATCCCATATCAATTATGCAAGTAGTTTTATATATGTTATATGTGAAAATATTGGACAGGATGTCCTTAGATAAGTCTAGAAGTGAAACTCGTCTCTGTTTTTAATGTTAAGGTAGACCTTATGTGTTAGTTTTGGAAGTTGATACTTCGTTTCCATAGTTTATGATTTTCTACTTCGTGTAAAAGTAAAATAAATTTTGCTGATTAAAAAGAATAACATCTTTTTTGTGCAAACGTTTGTTTTAGGGAAAGGTTTTAAAAGATGAAAGAATATAATGATTTTTAACGTATTTCGTTTGGAGAATTCTTTTTATAAAGAAATAATTTCAACAAATTTGCATGTGTTACATTAAGTTGGTTGATTTCTTATTCAGTAAGATATTCCAAAAGCCTTATTAATTTTTTAGAAACGTTAAGATCATTGCCCTATGATTCGAGTTTTGTGTGTTGTTTTGATCCTTTTTAATCCAATTTTTTCATTTTCTCAAAAAAATGTTAAGAAAGATTCTCTCTATCCAAAGAACATCAGATTAAATGATTCAATTTTTCAACTTAAACAGAATAAAGCTGATTCTATTAAGTATTTCACCTATGATAATACATTGAAACAACTTCCCGATCCATTAGATCATTTGGATAATGTTGGTTTTCGTTTCATTATTCGTGAATTAGATCTTAATTATGCCAAAAAGAAGCATCAGATCGATTCGGTGCAAAATGCAGTGAATACTTTATTGCAATACGTTAAAAATGATAGTATTCGTAATATGGTTTTTTATCTGAAAGAATATATTGAGACGCGAAAGACGGAAGAGGCACTCAGAAAGGTGAAAAAGCAAATTGAGTTGGAAAAGATATTAAGTTATCAGCCTGATTTGTTTGTGCCGGAAGAGTTGGAGACTGAGGATGGATGGAAAGCGGAAGCCTTGGACGAATTGTATAGATATGTTGAAAACGATCCTGTTCATCAGTGGATTAGAGAGATTAGCAGAGATTCAGTTCTTTTGGGTGTGAAAAATTATCAGAATGATTCAATTAAATTCTGGATTAATAACGGCAAACAAGACTTTAAGAGGTTTTGGCTGAAAAAAAACAAGCGTGACTCTATCGGAATTTGGGTGCAAAATACAAATAATCGATCGGTTCGTATTCTTGTTGATGATGATGTATATCAGCAATCAGTTCAAAAATCGAAAATGAGGGGAACGAGTGTGAAATTGGTAGAGGAAATGTCAAGCGATCAATACCAATTGGCTAAATTGGGGAAGTATAAACGCTATTCTCGAAAATGGAAATTGGGTGCTACCATTGGATTGGCATTTAATCAAGGCCATGTGAGCGATAATTGGGCCAGTGGTGGTGAGAGTTCTATTTCAACGAATTCTACCTTTAGTGCATTTGCAAATTATAAAAGCGGAGGCCATTCCTGGGAAAACAAATTATATTTGAAATATGGTCTTCTAAAGTCTGGAGATAATGGCTTTCGGAAAAATGAGGATCGGATTGAATTCAATACAAAATATGGACAGAAAGCTGTGCGAAAGTGGTATTATTCAGCACTTTTTAATCTGAAAACGCAAGCCGTAAAAGGCTATGTATACCCTAATGATGCCGATCGTAAATTGAAATCATCCTTTTTTGCACCTGCTTATATTATTGCTTCTGTCGGTATGGATTACAAACCAAACAAAGGTTTTTCTCTTTTGTTATCGCCGGTTGCGGCTAAGTATACTATTGTTCGTGATACAAGTATAATTGATCAGACAGCTTTTGGTGTTGATAAAGATAAGAAGGTGAAAAAAGAAATTGGATCCTATGTAAATGTATTTCATAAAATTAAATTCTGGGGTGATTTAAGTCTGGAAAATAAGCTGACTTTATATTCTAATTATACCATGAAACCTAAAAATGTAGATGTTAATTGGGAGTTAATTTGCATCATGCCGATTAATCAATATTTGTCTACAAAATTGTCTACACGTTTGATATCAGATGATGATACGGGGTCAAAAGTTCAATTTAAAGAAAATCTTGAGGTAGGCGTTAGTTATCGCTTTTAGGAGATAAATTAAATTTCCCTATATCAGGTTAAAACATGTTTTATACCATTTTTGGCTTTCTCTAAAAAAAGACTATTTTGCTAAACTAAAATTAAAGCATAATTCTATGAGTTTAAAATACAAGGTATCGGGAGTTGGTACGATTGAAATTGACACTTTAGTTGTTGATTCGAATGGGACATTAACGGTAAGAGGTGAAATTGTACCAGGTGTAATCGAAAGAATACAGCGTTTACAATCACTAGGAGTACATGTAGTAATGATTTCTTCTGATCAAAGAGGCAATGCGCGTGAGTTGGCTGATTCAATAGGAATTACTTATTACGAAGCGAATAACTCAAGAGAAAAAGAGGACGTATTGCTTTCGTTAGGAAGTAAAAATGTTGCTGCTATTGGTAATGCTCGTATTGATATTGGTTTGTTTGTGCAATCAGTTGTATCGGTTGCTACCTTGCAAGGCGAAGGGATTCACAAAGACATTATTGCTCGCGTTGATGTAATTGTTCCTTCGATTAATGATGCGTTGGATTTCTTTTTGGATGAAAACACATTTATTGCAACAATGAAACGTTAATTGATTATTTATGAATATATTAAATCTCCTTTTAGGAGATTTTTTTTTGCTTTAATTACAGATCGGTTTTTTAGGAATATATATAATGGAAACATTTTTGTTGATAGTATCAATTTTAGCGATAGGGTTTGGAATCTATTGGTATTTTATTCATGTTCCCAATTATGCAGGATATATTTCGGTGAATGGTGAGCATTTAAGAAAATATAGCAAACCAGAAGAATTATTTGCTTTAACTCAAAGCCCTATTGATGATATTTGGATAGTTGATACTCGCGAGGAAGAATATTTTTTAATGGGACATATTCCTACTGCAAGGAATTACCCTTATGATGAAATTGAAAATTTATACTCAGAAATACCTTTGGGAACCAAATTGATTCTTTATTGTGATCTAACATTAAAAACCCAAACGGTTATCAATTTTTTGGAGGAAAAAGGCCATTCTCAAATGTTGAATTGGGGGAAATATAAACGGTGGACTTATCCTGAAAAGGTAGAAGAGAGCATCTCTTTTTAAAGCAATTTTTTATAGAACTCCAGATTTTCATCATCGAAAACGCAAAAAATAATTTTACGAATTGATTTTAGGTTTTGAGCTTCTTTTCGGATTGTGTTTACAGCAATTTCAGCAGCATTCTTTTTAGGGAAACCATAAATCCCTGTACTGATATTTGGAAATGCAATGCTTTCTAAATTTAGTCTGTCGGCCAATAGAATACTGTTTTTGTAGCAGTTCTTCAGTAATTGCTTCTCATTGTAATTTCCTCCTTTCCAAATTGGACCAACAGTATGAATAACATGTTTTGCTTTGAGTTGGTAGGCTTTGGTTATTTTTACTTCACCCGTTGCACAGCCATTTAATTTTCGACATTCCTGTATGAGTTCTGGTCCGGCAGCTCTATGAATGGCTCCATCAACACCACCACCTCCTAATAGACTCTTATTTGCGGCATTAACTATAGCATCAACTTCCAGTTGTGTTATATCCGATTTTTTAATTAAAATTTCCATTTAGGTTAAGTTTTAATAGCTAAATGATTGTTCTGTAGAGCATAATCGCTCTTCTGGTGGTTCTCAATTTCTATTTTTAAGATTAGATTAAAATTAATAATTCAAATTCATTATAAAAAATGACTACGGAATCGATTGCAATCTATTGATTTTGAAATTGTTTGTTCGAGTTTGGAAAAATATTTTTACTTTAGCCGAGCTAGCCAAGCAAATTGATTGAAAAATATTAAATTGACAATTATGAAAAGAGTATTAGTTGCAACCGGAGGTGGTGATTGCCCTGGGTTGAATGCTGTGATTCGCGCCGTTGTGAAACGTGCAGCACAAGAAAAAGATTGGGAAGTAGTAGGTAGTATTCAGTCTTTTGATGGAATATTAAAAGAACCAACTGAAATAAAGATATTAGATGATGCTGCTGTAAAAGGCATCCACTATCAAGGTGGTACAATTATTGGAACTACAACAAAGGGGGGTCCATTTGCTTGGCCTGTAAAAAATAAAGATGGTTCTTGGGGATCTGCTGATCGTTCAGATGAGATGATTCGCAAATTACAATA
Organism: Labilibaculum sp.; assembly: GCA_016760525.1. Taxonomy (GTDB): domain Bacteria; phylum Bacteroidota; class Bacteroidia; order Bacteroidales; family Marinifilaceae; genus Labilibaculum. The sequence continues at coordinate 2,296 of JAESUW010000108.1, read as the reverse complement.
TTTGGGAATCGATGCTGTTATCAGTATTGGTGGTGATGGTTCTCAGAAAATTTCACAAGCTCTTTACGAAAAAGGATTGAACATTATTGGTGTACCTAAAACTATCGATAATGACCTTTCTGCAACAGATTTTACTTTCGGTTATCAAACTGCTGTACAGATTTGTACTGAAGCTGTTGATAAGTTGAAAACTACTGCAGCATCTCATAACCGTGTTTTCATTTTGGAAGCTATGGGTCGTGATGCAGGATGGATTGCTTTAAGTGCAGCTATTGCAGGTGGAGCAGAAGCTTGTTTGATTCCTGAGATTGCTTATGATGCTAAAAAAATAAAGGAAAAATTAGATACTCGTTTCTTGAAAGGAAAAGGTTTTGGTATTATTGTTGTTGCTGAAGGAGCTATGCCTAAAGGTGGTTCTGCTTTGGCTGCTGAAAGTACCGAAGTTGGAAATCCTAACTTGAAATTAGCTGGTGCTGCTGATCGTTTGTTGGTTGAATTAAAAGCTGAAGGTGTTGAAGCTGATATTCGTACCACAGTATTAGGTCACTTGCAACGTGGTGGTATTCCTTTGGCTTACGATCGTGTTTTGGCAACTCAATTTGGTGTTAAGGCTTTCGAAATGGTGTTAGAAGGTAAATTCGGACAAATGGTGGCATATCGTCATCCTGAGGTTGTTGGAGTTCCTCTTCCAGAAGCTATTGGAAAACAAAATCTTGTTGATCCAAAAGCTAATTTGGTTAAAACGGCAAAAGGTGTTGGTATCTGTTTTGGAGACTAATTCTTTTGGTAAGATATATAACCGGAGTTCTTTATGGATTCCGGTTTTTTTATGTCATATAACTTTTGACTTATTCAAAAAAGCGATGTTTCCACTCAGGCTTTGGAATCATGCAGTGGTTTTTTTTACCGAACCAATTGTATCGGTTTTTTGAAATTAGATTGTAAATCCAATCAGTAATTGATTTTGGAAGGTAACTGAAGTAATACATTGCTCTCCATGGATAAGTCACGTGTTTTGTTAATTCGAAAGCTGCTGTACTTTTTGTGTAAACCTGATTGTTTTCAATGAAGATGATGGTATTTAAATCTGTGGTTGGAACCTGAAATCTGCTTAGTAGTTTTTTCGCGTAATCAGACTGAAGTGATGCAAAATGAAGGTTCTCTTTTTGGTTAAAGGCAAGTAGAAATCGAACGGAAGTAGTGCATAAATTACAAACCCCATCGAATAGTACGATAGGGTTTGAATTATTTTGATATGATTTACTGTGTTGCATATAAATTTTTCTAAAACAGATTGCATGACAAATAGTTCATCCCTTTAATAGATAAAATTAAAAATAAATCCGACACAAAGTATTCCAAAGGCCACTATTCCAACAAATACCAATATCAAAGGCATTTTTAATACCTTTTTCAGGATAATAATTTCGGGTAATGATAAACCGATTACCGACATCATAAAGGCAAGTGCAGTTCCTAATGAAGCGCCTTTTTCGATTAGTACACTAACAATTGGAATGATACCAGCAGCATTTGAATACATAGGAATCCCTATAAGGATGGATAATGGGATAGAATACCATACTGATTTTCCCATTAGCTTGGCCATGAAATCTTCAGGAACATAGCCATGAGCTGCCGCACCAATAGCGACTCCAATAACAATATATAACCAAATTTTACCAACAATTTCTTTAACTGTATCCCATCCAACTTTAATACGATGTGAAAAGGACATATGGGTTTCGTCGGCACCGGCATCTCCTGTTTTTACTTCAAAAACCCATGATTGTACGTATTTTTCCAGTTTTAAAACTCCAATTAAATATCCCGCAAAAATTGCAATTAGTAAACCTGTTAGGGTGTAGATAATTGCTGTTTTCCATCCGAATAATCCAACTAACATGATTAGGGCTATCTCGTTAACCATTGGTGCAGCAATAAGGAAGCTGAAGGTTACGCCCAATGGAACTCCGGCTTCTACAAACCCTAAAAACAGAGGAATTGCAGAACAGGAACAAAATGGAGTTAGAACACCCAATAAAGAAGCCATTATATTTCCCATGAAAGTGGATTTTCCTGCTAAAGCTTTACGGGTTTTCTCAGGTGAGAAATAGCTGCGGATAATGCCAACACCAAATATGATCAGCACTAACAGCAAGAGAACTTTAGGGACTTCGAAAATAAAAAAACGCAAGGTTTCAGCAAGGTGAGTGCCTTTTTGCATCTGAAAAACAGTATCGATTAAAAAATCGGATATGTTTTGCAAATTAACATATAATAAATACCAAACGGG
>JAESUW010000035.1 GCA_016760525.1 Labilibaculum sp. | reverse complement strand
GTTGGAATGATAGCTATTTAAACACTATAAATAGGATGGAGAAGAAATGGTTTTATGTATTAAACAGCGAGCATTTGTTAGAAAGTGGGAAGGGTTATGAAATTAGGAAACATAGTAAGCTACTCATAAAAACCGCTTAACAACGCGGATATATGCATGGTAATTATTCTAAAACAAGTTGAAAGGTGGTGAAATTTGCCTGAAATAATTAAAAAGACAAATCGAATTGTAGGGGGTAATTTTGAAAATTTATTCCTGCCCTCTCATAGGAATAGCAACCTTTTGTAAAAGGGAGTTAGTAAGGATTAAAACGACGAAATACTCCGAAAACTTGGCCATATTAACAGATCCTTACTGTGTAATTCACTTTCACAAACCTCATAAACAACCAATACTTAACGTAAAACCATATACTAAGCCTCACTTTTATTAGCAAAATTGAGCATTTGTTTTTAATTATGAATTTTCAGTAAAACACACGGTAGCATATAACTATTTCCATATATTTGAGAGACAATTTACAAAAACATAATGTGCTTAAAATAATAAAGAAACACCAAGTCTTTACAGTAGACTAAATAGATATACCGTCATGTATTAGTTTGGATTGTGGATGTTTGGGAGTTACCAACAATTAAGTGAATGAAAAATCACTTAAAACTAAGTAAAAAAGGAACTTTACTAAGTGAAATAAACCGTTCACTCAATTATGCTTTATTTTAAACAAAACTCAACATACTTTTGAACTAGAAATCATTAGTAGTTCGGAATTTAAAAATCAGAACTCAATTTTTTCAATAATAAAAATCACAGCCGAAAGCGAATTGAAAATAATAAACAAAAGACCAAAAAATAAAAAAAATGAATACTATCAGTTAATTTATCATAAAATCCTGAAGCATTTTTAATACAAAGCTTAATTACAAACTTGATGATTACAGGAAACATTCAGAAGAACAACTACAACAGAACCCATTTAATTAAATTCTTTAAAAATTATTCTTGAAAATATTTTAATAAAAGCGCTATGAAAAATAATTTTGCATGTATTACATTGTTTATCCTATTATTTAACTCTAATCAAACCTTTGCTCAGCAAATTCCAAGCATTAATATTGAAGAGGCTACGGTAGTATTACAAGACCTAAATATTAGAGTGGAAGTCAACGGGAATATCGCTTCAACTACGTATGATATGACGTTTTATAACCCCAATGATAGAGTATTGGAAGGAGAACTTTCATTTCCTCTTGGACAAGGTCAAAATGTATCTCGTTTTGCATTAGATTTAAATGGAAAATTAAGAGAAGCCGTTGTTGTAGAGAAAGAACTTGGTAGAGTAGCCTTTGAAAATACCATTAAACAAAGAATAGACCCAGCACTGTTAATAAAGACAGCAGGGAATAATTATAAAGCAAGAATTTATCCAATACCTGCTAAAGGTACAAAGCGGATTGTATTATCTTATGATCAAGAATTAATTGCACAAAACAATGCTCATTATATATATATCCCTCTTAAATTTAAAGAAGAATTAAAAAAATTCGAACTTGAAATTACTGTATTCAAACAATCTATAAAACCTGTTATAACAGCAGGAGAGATTGAAGGTCTTGGATTTGCTAATTGGAATGAAAATTTTGTAGCTAAATCTGAAAAACAAAACTTCATCGCTAATTCTCCATTAAAAATAAAAATCCCTATAACTCCTGAATTAGAAAAAGTGCAGACCTTTGAAGACTACTTTTATATTTACAAATCATTAAAGCCAAAAACAAGGCTAAAATCAAAACCAAGAAATATCACTATTCTTTGGGATGCTTCACTTTCTTTAAAAAACAGAAACAAAGAAAAAGAACTCGAAATTCTAAGCAATTATTTTTCATACCTAGCCGATGTTACTATTACTTTAGTTAAATTTAATAATGAATTACTTTCAGAACAAAAATTTATTATTAGAGAGGGGAATTGGGAATCTTTAAAAAAGAATTTATTTGAAACTGCCTGCGACGGAGGAACTTCATTTCAGAATTTAAACTTTAATAAAAAAACAGATGAATTTCTTTTATTTACCGATGGTATTGAAAATTTAGGAGAGTTTAGTGAATTTGGAAAAACACCAATTTATGTAGTAAATAGTATCCCTAAAGCAAATCATAATAGCTTAGAAAAGTTATGTAATGCCACCGGAGGAAATTACTTAAATCTCAATAATATCAACGTAGACCTTGCCCATAAATTATTGACCAATGAAACATACAGATTCTTAGGTGTTAAGAGTAAAAATCAAGCACAACACAAGACCTACCCGAATAGCATAACCAATATAACAAGCGATTTTTCTTTGGCAGGAAAAGGCTTTAAAAATGGAGATAAAATCACATTAATGTTTGGTTTTGGAACTAAGGTAGATAAAAAAGTACTTATAATTTTGGACAGAAAGGATCATACCTCAAAAAAAGTAAAATTTATTTGGGCTCATAAAAAACTTAAATCTTTGGCTCATGAAAAAGAAAAAAATAAAAATGAAATTATCAGAACAAGTAAAAAATATCAAATCATTTCACCTTTCACGTCATTAATTGTATTGGATAGAATTGAGGATTATGTTCGTTATGAAATTGAACCTCCTGTTGAATTGTTAGAAGAGTACAATAAAAGAATTGCCATTTTAAATCGAAATGAAAGCAATAAAAAAACAAGATTGAATACTCTTAAGAGTAATTTATTTACAAATTACTCAAACTTAACGAATTGGTGGGGAACAGATTTTAAATTCAAAAAAGAAAAAACAAAAGAGAACAAAGTATCCGTTTCTAATAGAAATGTGCAGGGAGCAACTTCAACTACGGAATTAAATACTGATATCGACAGAAATTCACCTATCGTTAGTGGTGTTATCAGGGACTCATCGGGAGTACTACCAGGTGTACATGTTATGGTAAAAAACTCACATAGCGGAACAGAAACCGATTTTGATGGCCGCTATGAATTGAATGCTGAAGAAGGAGCTGTATTAATATATACATTCATAGGTATGAATACGATGGAGGTTACCGTAGAAGAATCTAATGTGATTAATGTTGAAATGGAAGATAACGGAAATACTTTAGAGGAAGTTGTTGTTGTAGGCTATGGTATTGCCGCTGTTGAAGATGAACGTGAAGAAGCAGTAGTTAGACTTTTGAATGGAACAGTTTCAGGTGTTGCAATTGAAGATGCTCCAAGTAATTCATCCGTAGTAACAATAAGAGGGATTTCATCGATTTCTTCTGCAAATAAACCTTTATATGTTATTGATGGAGTGATTGCAGGTAATGAAGTTGATTTAAGCACCTTAGATATTGATGAAATGTTTGTGCTAAAATCAGAACAATCAACAGCCATTTTTGGAGCCAAAGCTGCTTCTGGTGTTATCGTTATTAAAACCAAGCAAGGGGTAGAAAATAATTTAGATAAAATTCTTGAAATGGAGGAGTTGATAGAAGATAATATAGAGTTAAAACCTTGGATGCCTCACGCCGAATATCTAAAAACATTAAGGGAGGAAAAATCCACTGAAGAAGCTTATAGTAAGTATTTAGAAATAAGAAATGAATACTTCAATGTACCTTCATTTTATATGGATGTAGCTGACTTTTTTGACAAAAGGGGTGACAGTGAAAAGTCTTTGAGGATATTAACAAATCTAACTGAAATAGAGTTAGATAATTATGAGTTGTTAAAAGTTTTAGCCTATAAATTGGAAGAGTATAATAGATTCGATGTAGCTATAAATATTTATAAAGAAATTTTGAGATTAAGACCTGAAGATATTCAATCGTATAGAGATTTAGCACTTTGTTATAAGGAAATAGGAGAATATCAGGAGGCATTAGATCTACTATATCAAATTGTTAATGGAGAATTGTTAGAGAAGGATGAAGATAGAAGTTCAAAAGGAATCGAAACTATTGCATTCGTAGAAATGAATAACTTGATAAGTATCTATGGAAATAGGCTAAATATTAATGCTATTGAAAATAAATTCATAAAGCATATCCCTATGGACATTCGGGTTGTAATAGATTGGAATCACAATGATACAGATATTGATTTATGGGTAACAGATCCTAATGAGGAAAAATGTTTATATAGTCATMCCAAAACAAAAATTGGCGGCCGAATTTCAGATGATATGACAGATGGCTTTGGTCCTGAAAGTTTTATATTAAAAAAGGCTATTAATGGAGATTACAAAATTGCGATTCATTATTATTCTGATGGCAAACAAAAAATATCTGGGCCTACATTTCTAAAAGTGACTGTTTTTAAGAATTACAGCTCAAAGAATGAAACTAAAAACATAGTTATTTACAGATTGGATAAGAAAGAATCGAATCTTGAAGTAGGAAAAATAAAATTTTAGAAATTACAAATTGATCTATTTAAATACTAGAAAGGGTTCTGTCACATCTGTGAATTTTCATCAAAATACGTGATAAATCTAACGGAGACAAAGAAAATTAACGTGATTATATTCCGTGATATACATTTTTCAAGTTCGTTACAAATGACTAAAAACAGCTCTAATTATGACAGATGCGACAGAACCCGTATTATGTATTATATAATTATTGAAAATAAATTGTTAAATAAAAATGATTGTTATGATTAGAAAGATTGAAAAGCACTAAAAGCCAACAACTCAAAAAATTTATGCTTATTTTTAAACTAAATAACGAACCGACAAACATTAAACTAACGATTTGCTACAACCGAAAATTCTTCGATTTTCCAGTCGCACAAATCTTATAAATAATCGTTATAAGCAATTTCTACAAGACCAAAAATTAAAAAGATAATGGACATTAAATTTCCTGAAGATATTCCCTCTCAACGAATGGCTTTCAGACATATATGTAATGATGAAGAATTGGAGCGAGTATTTAACATCAAATCCCCTGAAGATTATCTGTTCCTGATTAGAGCAGAAACTATTGTAGATCACATGAGACTATTCAGGGTATATAGAAATAAAAAATTATATTCAAAGGGCAATTGGTCACTAGAAGATTCATTCGACACATATCATTTTGAACAATTTTTAGACGCACTTAATGATACTCACAGAAAAGAATGTGAGGAAATTACATATGGTAATATTTTTTCGAATAAAGCTTCAGGAACCATTTTCACAAGTAACTACGGTCCAATAATTACTATTTCTGAGTCATTAGAATACTTCTTGAAATTTGCGAATTTAACTCTTATTGACTTTGATACTGACATTCCTGTATCCGTCCGTTTCAATTCATTGCGTATTGCAATTAGAATAATGCTTCAGCAGGAAGCAATGGATTTTCACATGGACCCACGTGGAATTATTCCAAAAAAAATTCAAAACTGGAATAATATTGTTGTTTCCAATCAAATGAAGTTCATTGCAGGACACGAATTTTCGCATTACCTGTGTGACCACATTGACAAAAAAAATATATGTGAAGAAAATATTTACAAGGATATATTCTCGGATGGTGAAAATCATAATAAGACTATTACATTTTACAATCAATCACAGACAGAAGAATTTATAGCTGATGCAACATCAATTGAATTGCCCAATTATAACCCACATGATAAAACAATGGTAATTACCAGTGCTTTATATTGGTTTGCAGCATTAGATTTATATGAACATTTTATAGAAAAAGTCACCGGGAGAAAAAGTGGTCTTGGAGAACATCCTTCTGCCATTAAACGATATGAAAGTTTATTGAATAACGTTTCATTGACTAAAGACATAAATAAACAGGAATGGCTAGATTACCAAAAGAATCTTGATGTTATAAAGGAGTTCATCAATAATGATGTAGATAAACAACTGGAACAAACATATAGATTCTATGGTTCATGCTATTTAGCTGAACCGAATACAAAATGGCGAGGAAAACATTTAATAGATCGAAAAGATTATTATTAATTAGGATTTAAAAGGTTCTGTCGTATCTGTGAATTTTCGTCAATATTTACGATAAATCTAATGGAGACAAAAAAATAATATACTTATATTCAGTAATATACATATTCAAAGTTCGTTACAAATGTTTAAAAACAACCCTTATTATGACAGATGCGACAGAACCCGCAATAAACCACATACATAAACGTTAGCTACAATTTAAACGAAACCCTAAATGAGATACGCCTTAAATGAAAATAATGAAAAAATAGAACCGAAATATTCTGGACATAGAGCATTTTGTCCAGGTTGCAAAACAGAAGTTACAGGAAAAATTTATAGTGAAAGAAAAAATCATTGGGCACATCTAAAAACAGATTGTGATAATTGGTATGARCCTATCTCTGATTGGCATCTTTTTTGGCAAAATAAATTTCCKAAAGAGAATCAAGAARTTACTTTGTTTGACGAAAAAAACAAAGAATTTCATAGAGCCGATATAATGTTGGATAACGGAATAATTATAGAAGTTCAGAACTCACCAATTGTAATCAAAGAAGTTTCTCAACGAGAAAATTTTTATAAAAAAAATGGATTAATATGGATACTAAACGCTAAAAAATTAATTCCAAAATCATCTTTTTTTAATCATTTTTACCCAAACAATTGTCAGATTAAAATATCTTTTCTTACTAAAAGTTACTCTGAATTTGAAACTGAAAACATTATTAAAGGTTTATTAGAGAGTGATTATCACTCATTGCAGTTTTCACAAAAAACGAATACAAAAAAATCAATTGAATATAAGTTTGTTAGCAGTAAAATAACGGACACTGATTCTGATAAAATCTCATTTGAATGTTCAATAGACTCTTTAAATTGGAAATATTCTCGAAATAATCATAACAGAAAATCAAGCTTTAAAGTAGATATTGAGGTAATAGATGAAAAATACACTTTTAGAAAATTTNNAGCTAAAACTCAATGGAGGAAATTTATTGACAAAATGGAATCACCTGTATTTTTAGACAATGTAACCGACTTACATTCAGATTACTTGTTCTGGGTTCAAAAAGACAAAATTATTGAAAAAGAGAAATTTATTCAAAAATATTTATCCTATACAAAACAGAGTAGCTAACAGTACCTAAACATCAATGCAGGGTTTCGTCTTTAATTCCAATATGTCTTTTGTGTTTACCTAAAAGGAAATCTATTGATTTGATTTTCTTAGAATCAAAAAAAACTAAAAAAAACAAACAAAAGTTTTACTCGTGCTTGACGAAATACTCCACATTTCTATAATCCGTACTGCGCTTAACCAAACTAATGTGTAAATTAAAAATCCATGAAAATAATATTAACCTAACTTTTTCACTTCTACTTTGTTCATCTTATGCTCAAAAAAGTATGGTTTTTGAGAATCTGGACTTAAATCAAAATATGAGATTGATTGGTATGCATCCACATTATGACGAAGAAAAGACATTTGAAGAATACAATTTCATTATTGAGGACTTTAAAGCTATAGATTCAATTACCAAAATAATAACCAAAGGCAAAGAGGTTATGAATCAGCATACCCGAAATGAATTTAACATGAGACTTTATGAGGGGGATAAAAAACTTCAGACATGGTCATTTGTAAGTGAATGAATTTTTCATACTATACATATAGTTGAATAAATTTGTAAAACTCTTGAGCTCGAACAATATCTGTATTATTGCCTTTTAATATTTGTACTGTCCCAATATTATTAAGATGAGTTATTTCTAGAGATGTAATTTTAATATTTGGAATACTATATTTTTCTTCTTGTACAAAGAAATATAAGTCACAATGTTTTTGAAGTTCTGTTAGAATACCCATTGCCATTGAATCGTTATTTTGATTAGGGCAATAAGCCAAAATAAAATTTTGATACTTTAATTTTGGTATTGTTTCTACAAAATTTAATAGCCCCTCGGCTGTATCATCATTAGACATTTTACGCACCCAAACCCATTGTTGATTTATTTCAACTGTTTTTTTATATGGACTACCGTTTGTAATTTGTTTAAGAGCATAGGATTTCCCCCAATTAGAATGTCCTACATATAT
>JAESUW010000186.1 GCA_016760525.1 Labilibaculum sp. | reverse complement strand
GATATCTTTTATATTCAGCTTACTATTCCTTTCCACAGAAAGGATAAATCACATTCTCCAACCAGAACTTTTTTTTTATTTGAGATTTCAATACTCCACTGCACTTCTTCTCTGTTCTTACTTTAATTTTAAAAGCAATTCTAATTTTACAACAGCAAATATAAATAAAACACCTAGCAATACAAAGTACATACCTTGTAAAGGTATATTGCATTATGCAGGGATCATTTGGAATTCCACAAATAACACGATCTAAACATCAGTAAAACGGGCAGTTAGTCGCTTATGAATAATAAAACTAAATTACGACACTGGTTTAAATCAATTAACTCAGGAGTAAACTGATTAATAATTCAATTTTAGGGATTTACTAATTCGCGAGAACGCACCAATTTCTTTTTCTAATCCCTTTTCTGTTATTTAGAATAAACCCGCTTATTAATACAATCTATATTTTATATAATATTTCCCACTTTCTTCGTTTAGTATCTCTGCAAAAAAGAATACCTTAGTTGGGATTTAGAAAAGCGCTTTACATTCTTGTATCAATTACAGAGTTTATCTCTTGCAAAAACAAAAGTCCTTCAAAACAGTTTTTGAGGGACTAATTAAAATACGATCAATCACTTACGAAAAAGGACAGATAAGTGGTGTAAGTCGCCTAGCGACTTATCTGCTTGTTATGTGCAAGACGTTGTAATTGATTAGCTTAGTGAAAAATAAAATAATATGTCAAACTATTCGAAGTATAAAGAAGAAATTTCTGAAGATTTGCAGTCATGTTTAGAAACTATGGCATGCCAACCAATTATTTTTTGTGGAAGCGGAATGTCACAAAGATACTTCAATGCACCTAATTGGAGTAACTTATTAAAACAATTGGCAGAAGAGAATCCAAGATCGAAAGATTATGCATATTATCGTCAGGTGCATGGGGACAATTACCCTGAAATTGGTACTACTTTGTGCGATGATTACAGAGAATGGGCTTGGAACGAGGGAAAGGATAATTTTGACCATGAACTATTTTCAGAATATAATGGTTCTGACATCTTCCTTAAAACGCAGATTGCAACCATGCTTAAAGGTTCAACGCCAAAAAAACTAAACGAGATTTCTTCAAAGGAGTTGCAAAGTGAAATGCAAGCCCTAATATCTGTTCGTCCACATTCCATAATAACGACAAATTACGATAAATTTCTTGAACTACTCTTCAATGATTATAGTCCTATTATTGGGGAAGAATTATTAGGTAATAATTATTCAAGTATAGGCGAGATATTTAAAATTCATGGTTGCGTATCAGACCCAAAATCAATAGTAATTAATAAAAAGGACTACGATATTTTTACTTCCAAGAAAAAGTATCTGACCGCGAAATTATTGACCTACTTTTTAGAACATCCTTTAATTATAATGGGATATAGTGCAACTGATTTAAACGTTCAAGCAATATTATCTGATATTGATGAAATATTGGCCTCAAAAAATAAATTAGTAGATAATATTTATTTAATAACATATCAACATGAGATTGATCCCAGTGAAAACTTTTCCAAAGAAAAATTAATTCGACTCCAAGATGGTAAAAGTATAAGAGTAAAGAATATAGTAGCGAACAAATATGAATGGATTTTTAATTCATTAGTAAATGAAAATGCTGTTGAGAGAGTTAATCCTAAACTATTAAGAGCGTTGCTTGCTAGAACATACGAGCTTGTCCGAAAAGATATTCCAAGTAGAAAAATTGATATTGATTATGATATTCTTGAACATGCCCTAAGTATTGATGGAGAAATCAAATCTATATTTGGAATAACTAGGATTTCGGAATCAACTGGAGTAAACATTCAATACCCTTTCTCACTTACAGGAGTTGCTTCAAAATTAGGTTATAGCTATTGGTCATATGCTGACGTGTTAATAAAAAAATTATAGAGGATAAAGGTGTGAATATAAAAACCAGTGACAATAAATATCACATTAAAATACCAACTGGAACAACTAGTTTTTCTAGAAAGTACTCTTTACCATTGATCGATTTACTTGAAAAAGTTAAAAATGGGGAAGATTACAGCGTTGAGATATAAAAAGTCCTGCACATAGTCGAGTAAGCCAGGGGAATTTCACCCCTAACTTCTCGCAGAACCGTACGTGATAATCTCCCATCATACGGCTCTTATTATGCAGTCAGTTTACACATTAGGTTAATTGGTAACCTAATGTCCAATGATAAAATAGGTTCGGATAAGATGTACATATTCGCCTCAACCATTGCACAGCTTTCACTTTGCTCCCTTTGAAGCGTTTGTATTTGTTCAATATCCATTTTATCAGACGATGGTGCAGGTAATAAAATACAGGTTTCATACAACGGCGATTTATTCTTCCATAATAATTCAACCAGCCTCGTATTTTAGGATTGAGCAATACTGCCAAATCTTGAATTGTGTGCTGGCTTTTATTGTGAAATTTTAAATCCCGCAGGACACAAGTAAGTCTCACTTTGGATTTTCGACTCATGATACAATCAAATTGAAGAAAGCTTCCGCCCCGTTTCAATTTCATTTGCAGGGGACGAAAACTAAATCCCAGAAAATCAAATTGTACGGGGTAACCCTTTGTAAGGTTAATGTCCTTCCATCTAATCCTGCAGAATCTACATCGCTATCCTTTTGATATTCGTTGGGCTTTGCAGTGATGCGATGTACTGAGCTTGTCGAAGGATTTACCTAGATAAATTATGCCTCATATCCCGTTGGTTCATTCTTGCTTATAAAAAATAGCATTCACAATCTCACAAGTTCGGTACTGTTCATCAGTTCAGACTTTTGCCGGTTGGCTTACTTCTGTGCATGGGTCACCCCAAACCACCTTGCCACTTGCTAATGGTTACTCTCGTTATAAAATTCCGTGGGTTCGTGATTGCTTCGCAAGACCAGGAGTCACCCCAGTGCATAAGGGACTTGCACCCTCTGGACTTTCTTCTACAAAACTTAACATTATAAAAGAACTTTTACTAAATTTACCATTCAAGGCACACACAACGTGTATAGTAAATTGCTTGCTTCTAGCCTACTTAAGAAAATCCTTTCGGATTTCCTATTCGATTTTTATTTGTTAAATTAGTTGCTTAAACACGCAACTAACCATACACAATACCGTTGACATCAAGGCTAACCGACCACAGTGCAGACATTAACAGACGGAAAAAACGGACAAACCAAGCCCATCCGACAAGACATTCGTCATTTTGGCTACAGCCAAACTCAATTTGGCAACAAATAGCTCTTTACTTCTGCTGACTTTTGCATTGTAAATTTTAAACAACAAAAATATGCAAAAAACAATTTTCATTACAGGAGCTTCATCAGGTCTGGGAAAGGCAACCGTAAAGTTATTTCAGTCAAAGGGTTGGAATGTAATAGCAACAATGCGAAATCCTGAAAGGGAAACAGAACTCACAAAATTGGAAAATGTAACATTATTGTCGTTAGACGTTACCAATTGGGAGCAAATCAAAAAAGTTGTTGCGAAAGCAAATGAACTAAAAAATATAGACGTAGTATTTAACAACGCAGGTTATGGTCTGATGGGAGCATTGGAAGCATTAAGCGATGAACAGATTGTTCGTCAAATCAACACCAATCTTTTGGGAGTTATGCGTATTACAAAAGCCTTTATACCCTATTTCAGACAAAAGAAAAATGGTTTGTTTATCACAACAACTTCAATCGGTGGAAGTTTGGCATTCCCACTACATTCTATTTATCAGGCTACCAAATTTGGATTAGAGGGGTGGTCAGAAAGTTTGTCGTTCGAATTAAGCCTGCACAATATAGGTATAAAAACTATTGCACCGGGAGCCATCGCTACCGATTTTACAGGCAGGTCGTTGGATAAAAGTTCACATATTGAATATCACGAACTGGAAATGAAATTATTCGGCAATGTTGATGAAATGATGAATGCGGCTTATGCCCCTGAACAAATTGCCAATATAGTATATGAAGCCGCGACTGACGGCAAAGATCAAATTCGATATATTGCAGGAGCTGACGCAGAAAATATGTTTAAAACTCGTATTCAAATTGGAAGCGAGGAGTTCAGAAAGCTGATAAGAAAACAATTCGTAGAACATTAATTATAAAATTGTATGGTGAAGCAAATAAATTCCTTGTCCGATTTTCATAAGTTGTTATCTCTGCCAAAGCCCTTGCATCCTTTGGTAAGTGTAGTGCTTGTAACTGAATTACATCTTGCGAATGTTGAAGTATGGAAACAGTTTTTTACTAATTTTTATACTATCTCATTGAAAAACAACATTCAATCCAAAGTAAAATACGGGCAACAGTATTATGACTTTGACACAGGAACAATGACATTTGTTGCACCTAAACAAATTCAGTCCGTTGAAAGAGATGAAACGAATAAATATAATGAAACCGTCAGAACAGGTTATGTATTAATGTTTCATCCTGATTTTTTGGAAAAACACCCCTTGGCAACCACTATCAAAAATTACGGTTTTTTTTCTTACGCTGTAAATGAAGCGTTGCACCTTTCGGAACGAGAAGAAAAAGACATTATAGAAATTTTTCAGAAAATACAAACCGAATATCAGCATATTGACAGGCATACGCAGGATATAATTCTTTCACAGATTGATTTGTTGCTCAATTACAGCAACCGTTTTTATGAGCGGCAATTCATTACCCGAAAAGCGGTAAACAACGATTTGCTTTCTAAAGTGGAACAACTGTTGAACGTCTATTTTGAAAAAGAACAAACGCTAAATAAAGGACTTCCAACTGTTGAGTATTTGGCTTTCGCCACGTTATTTAAGCGATATGTTGCGTTCGCTCACAGGGCAAAGCACACAACAACACATACACGATAAGTTGATAGAAAAAGCAAAAGAAAAACTTTCTATAACTAATTTATCAGTAAGTGAAATAGCTTATGAATTAGGCTTTGAGCATTCACAATCGTTCAGCAAACTTTTCAAGACAAAAACTAATCTTTCGCCTTTGGAGTTCAGACAATCGTTTAACTGAAACGAAATACACTTTTTGCCAAATGACAAACCTTGCACAATCAGTAATTGATATTTTTGCCAAATGAAAGAATTTATAGAATATATTTTGCTATTTGGGAACTTAAACCAGCAACAAATAGACTTAGTCAGAAACAAAGCGACTGAAATTAAACTTCAGAAGGACGAATATTTTTGGGAAGCGGGAAAAACAATTAAGCAAGTTGGTTTTACTACAAAAGGTATTTTACGGGTTTATTATTACAACAACTTAGGCGAAGAAATTACACGTTATTTTATTGAAGAAAACCTTTTGATATTATATGGATATGATATCGACACAAACTATACACCATCTGAATATTTACAGGCTATTTCTGATTGTAAAATTGTTGTGTTTTCAAAACAAGATTGGAAAGAAATTTCAGATACTATTGTTGGTTGGGATAGCATCATTCAAAAAATAATTACAAAACAGCATAAAGAAAAATTAGAAAGAAGGAGTCAATTAGTCTCGCAAGATGCCACAACTCGCTACCTTGAATTCATTGAAAAATTTCCAACTTTAGTAAATCGTATTCCATTAGTTTATATCGCTTCATATTTAGGTATAACACAATCTTCATTGAGTAGAATAAGAAAAAACATCTGCTAAATCACTTTTTGCCATATGACAAACCTTGTTCATTTTTTCTTGTTTTCCTTTGCAATAGAAATTTTAAACTTTAAAAAATGGACAAAAGAAAATTAGGAAATAGCGGATTAGAAGTGTCAGCATTGGGTTTTGGCTGTATGGGATTAAGTTTTGCTAATGCACCTTCAAAAATTGAAATTATTAAATTATTACATTCAGCTTATGAGGAAGGTATTACCCTTTTTGATACAGCACAAGCCTACGGAAATAATGAAGAATTATTGGGAGAAGCACTTTCTTCGTTTCGAAAAGAGATAGTGATTGCTACTAAATTTGGATTTAAAGAAGGTAATCATCAATTAGGTATGGATAGCAGTTCTAAAAACATAAGAGCGACTGTAGAAACATCTTTAAAAAAATTAAAAACTGATTACATTGATTTACTCTATCAACATAGAGTTGACCCTAACGTGCCTATTGAAGAAGTTGCAGGCACTATAAAAGATTTAATACAGGAAGGTAAAGTAAAACACTTTGGTTTATGTGAAGTAAATGCAGAAACTGTTAGAAAGGCACACGCTATTCAGCCAATTACTGCTTTGCAAAGTGAATATTCTATGTTTTATAGAGGACCAGAGAAGGAAATAATACCAACATTGGACGAATTAGGTATTGGATTTGTTCCTTTCAGTCCGTTAGGCAAAGGATTTTTAACAGGAACAATCAATGCCGACACCGATTTTGATAAAACTGATGCCAGAAATATGTCGCCACGCTTCAATAAAGAAAACAGAGAAGCCAATCAAGCATTAGTTGATTTAGTTGTTTCTATTGCGAAAAAGAATAATGCTACACCAGCACAAATAGCATTGAATTGGCTTTTGACTCAAAAACCTTGGATTGTTCCAATTCCAGGCACAACAAAACTGTATCGCTTACAAGAAAATATTGGAGGAACAAATGTTTCATTGTCAAACAATGAAATAAACGACATAAATGCGAGATTGGAAACCATCAAAATTTCGGGTGACCGTTATCCTGCACAAATACAGGCTAAAATTGGTAAATAACTAACAGACTGAGCAATACAGATGAAAAAAGCCCAGTTTCCAACAACTAAGCGTTCGTGTGGCAGGAACTGCCCAACATGATCGGTGTGTTAACGTAAGTGTTAACAAAATTGCTGCTTTATGGGGAATAATCTAATTTGCAGAACTTTTAGCAAAGGGTATGCTCTGATATGAAGTTCTTAAAATAACGTCATTTCAAAAATATAGTAAAGCTGTAGAGTGATCTTCAGCTTTTTTTGTGTTTGATATTTAGGAGATATTACAATTGGGCATAGCTATCATGATAGCCTTGACTTAATACCGATAAGCTCATTCCCTATTCACAATGGTATAAGACTTTACTTTTATAATAATCTGAACAATTGATCCATCAAGAGGTCTGATGTTTTTCGGAGGTTCTCGATTGTCGAAGTATCGGATGGTGATGAGTTCTCTTTTTTGACAGCTTAGGCAAATTCGATGTTTGCTTTCCTTTTTTATGCAACTATTAATCAGCCCCAACTGTTCTTGCAAAATGGGCAATACAGCAATTACTCTCAATTTGTTATTTCTTTGTGCTCTCACACTCAAAATCAATATAAATAARAACCTCAATTCTATTTTTAAATAAAAGTWTTTTCAGTTCTTATGTATCCTTAAAACAGCTATATTTAAATCCTAAATGGGGCGTCTGATGAGTTTTTAGACAGACTGCCGTTACCAACAATTTTTTAAAAAAACAAAATTGAATGAAAGCTTTCACTTTATCTCTATTCATCATCCTGTCCTTAAATTCTTTTGGACAAAGTTTTGAAAAAGGAATTTATAGGGGCAATAAACTACCTTTTGAAGTTTGCTATTTTACATACACTGATTCTATTATAGAAGTTGAATATTTTTACGAAAAGGCAGGGGAAATATTTGGACACATTCCATCTAAAAAGCTAGTTCTAGGAATGGAAAGTTTTGCAACTAAACCTGCATATATATCGTCCGATGACAGCTTAACTGTTTACTTCAAGAAAGACCATTTTCTGATAAAGCGGTTGGGCTTCGGAAAAATAAAAGTCTGCAACATTAAAAGCCAAAAATCTGAAATAAGAAACTTGAGGAATAAAAATAGATTGTTTGTATTCTCACACGAATTGCATAAAGAACTTAAATTAAAACCAAGATTTGACGATAAAGCTTTTTGGGAAAAACTCCATTCTTATGGTCTTGAAAAAGAAACATTATTGGAGGAAAATGAATTCAGTGAGAAAATTGTGAATGTTAGAGAAGAAATGAAGAAAAACTGGCGGTAACAACTAAGCGTTCGTGTGGCAGGAACTGCCCAACATGAACGGTGTGTTAACGTAAGCGTTAACAAAATTGCTGCTTTATGGGGAATAATCTAATTTGCAGAACTTTTAGCAAAGGGTATGCTCTGATATGAAGTTC
>JAESUW010000018.1 GCA_016760525.1 Labilibaculum sp. | reverse complement strand
GGAAGCTCTTTCTGTTTGCGGAACTCTTGAAGATTTTGAGGATCTTTTAAATTCATTACTGAAACCCAGCGGATTGGAGGCTAACTTTGGCGTAATTGATGCTTTTGGAGGAGCTGCTTATTACGAATTTGGACACAATGGATTTGTAAAGATAGATGTTAACGATCCGGCAATTGCTCCTTTTGGTTATGTTATAAGAGCTAACTATTCAAATACCGGTGAAATAGGTGTTGGGAGTGGGTATATTCGTTACAACACTTCTTCTGATCTGTTTTATCAGAGTGCTTCTACTGAAGGATTGTCACCTCAGTTTATCGAGCAAAATGTTGCTGAGTGTTTAAAACACTCATTAATTAAAGAGGATTTAAAGCTGAAGTATGGCAATTTGCCCGAAAATACACCTCAATATGCTCATTTTAGAGATTTTATTCCCCGATCAGGATCATCCTCTTCTGTAATAATTGAAGGTGTAAAAAAAGATGAAAACCCTGAATTTTCTACCATGTGGTCTAATATTGGTTTTCCATTGGCATCTGTTGTTGTTCCGGTATGGTTAAAGGGCGGAAGTACTATTCCTGAAATCGTATCCTATAAGCCAACAATAAAAGATTCCCCTATTTGTAATGCCGCATTGCTTCTTAAAAAAGAAAAAATAATGAATATCAGGTGGGGAAAATCCGATAAGTATTATATTAATGTTAATGCTTTGTATAACAGCAATAAATCAGGAATTGTTCAGAAATTACGTCCATATGATAATTATATATATGAGCTTACCAACGAGTTGATTGGTAAGTGGAGACAAAAAGGAAGAGTTGATAAAAAGGAAATTAGCGAGTTTTATGAATGGTTAGATCATTTTGTGGCTAAAGCTTATAAAGATGAATTTAATATTGAAATGTAAGTTAAGATGAAAAAAAAATATCAACTATTAGTAATGATTTTTTTGATCCTTACAGCATGTGGAAAACAACAGCCTGACGACAATAAAATTGTAGTAGGCGTTTTTAATGGTAATGGAGCAGGGGCAATAAGCGTTGTTGAAACCATTGAAGCTCTGAAAATTGATAAAGACATATCGCCTCTGCAAATTAGTGCAAGTGATATTCAGTCTGGCAAATTGGATGATATTGATGCAATTATTTTTCCAGGAGGTAGTGGTAGTAAGCAATTGAATAATCTCGGAGATTACGGTAAAGAGAAGATCAGGGAATTTGTTACAGATCAGGGAAAAGGAATTGTAGGGATTTGTGCAGGTGCATTTTTAACCAGCAGTACGCCAGGTTATCCTTCCCTTGAACTTGGAAATGTTAAAGTTATAGACAGAGCTCATTATGCAAGAGGAAGAGGTTTGGTAGAATTTAAGCTTAGTGGYGAAGGAAAAATAATTTTTCCGGAATTGGATCAKAATAARTTATTTTGCCAGTATTATGAYGGGCCGGTTATGGAGYSYYTGGTACAAAAAGAAWCTTATTCWGAATTAGCSACYTATGTWACCGATATTCAYCCCAACGCAGGAGCTCCCAAAGRSGTRACTCCWGRMAAAATATTTTTGTATAAACAAAAAGTAGGTAWRGGAAGATTATTTGCAATTGCYGGYCATCCCGAATCTACTCCCGGAATGCGCTGGATGGTTCCCCGAATGATAAGATGGGTRACSAATAAYAAACWGGTAAAATATAASGCCCAACTAATAAARCCTGAAAATTACACTCATGAAATTTTATAYGATAAAAATCTAAAAATAAACGAGAAAGCAAATTGGTGGGGGCTTTTTAATGCAAGTCCCGATTCTGTAATTATATCAATGAATTATTTGCATTCAATCTGTTCCCGACCGGCAGTAAGGTGGAACATTGGATTGTTGCGTAATCCATCTTTAAAAGTTAGGCTGCACGCTGCTGAGTTACTTGAAAATTCGGAATATACTGCAGCATTGCCCGATTTGATTGTTGCCTTTGAGAAGGAGAAAGATCAAGATGTTAAAATACAATTATCACAAATTATAGACGATTTTAGAGCCCAAACAAATGGGAAGAACGATTAAAAACTTTTGAGTAAAAGAATCTGTAAATTATTTGTTCCGATAATCAGGGGATTAACTATCGAACTAATGTTATTATTTTGTGAGCTCTAACGAATCACTAACAATCAGATCCTGTTTATTCTAAATAAGCAGGATCTTTGTTTTATGTCTCTTTTTCCATTTATCTTTATCGATGACCCTTATATTTTAAGAAGAAAAACGAAAGATATCGTTAAAGCTTGAAGTTAAGTTGCGTGAATCACTTTTTTAAAGGATAAAAAGTTTCATAAAAAATGCAGTTTAAATAGGAGAATAGTAAGAGATCTAAATACTTACAAGTTTTTGTGTAGGAATAACAGATTGATCTGCAATCGTTTCCAGTAAGTGTTTTATAACACCCCATGATGTGAGTAAAAATACACGAAAGTGCTTTGATTTGTATCGAAAGACCTTAAAATTTGCAGTAGTAAATAATTGATAACACACAGAACATTTTAACAAATAACTACTAACAATGACACCCAAGTTTAAAGCGCAAGCCGGAACTTTTGAATCAAGTGACATCATGATATTGATTGAGCCTCTTGAAAAGGATTCAGGTCGCAAAGTTGATATTTCTTCAACTGTAATACTCCAGTTCGAAGAAGATATTAAAACGACTATAAACCAAGTGCTTGATAAACTTCAAGTTGTAGATTTGCATCTTATTGCCAAAGATAAAGGTGCACTTACACAAACTATCGAAGCACGAGTTGAAACAGCAGTAAAACGATCTTTAGGTATTCAGGAGGGAACAATGTAATGGCAAAGAAAAAAAGACGATCAATGTTGTATATTCCTGGTAATAATCCGGCAATGATTCAACAAGCAGGTGTTTATGGTTGCGATGCTGTTCTTCTCGATTTGGAAGACGCCGTAGCTTTAAATCAAAAAGATGCTGCAAGAATTTTAGTTCGTAACATGCTTCAAACGGTTAATTTTTATGAGACCGAAGTATGTGTACGTGTAAATAATTTTCATACTCCTTTTGGATTATCCGATTTGGAAGAGATTGTACCCTTACAACCTGATAACATTCGTTTCCCAAAAACGGAAACTGTTGCAGATGTAAAGGAATTTATGAAAGAAGTTCGACGCATTGAAAAGGAACACGGAATAAAAAATCCGACAATGAGCATTCATGTTATGATTGAAACAGCTAAGGGTGTTGCGAATGTTTACGATATTGCTGCTGCTGATTCAAGAATTGATGCGATAACTATTGGTGGTCAGGATTTAACGGCTGATATGGGGATTATTAAAACTCCTGATGGAGTTGGAATTGATTATGCTCGTAAAAGAATCGTAATGGCTGGCAAAGCGAATGGTTTGGATGTTTTGGATACTATTTTTGCTGATGTAAACGATGATGAAGGCTTGCGTGAGGAAACCGAATACATTAAAAAAATTGGTTTCGCCGGTAAAGCTCTAATCAATCCACGACAAGTGGATGTTGTTCATGAGGTATTTAATCCGACTGAAAATGAGGTTCGAAAAGCGTACCGTGTTTATTCAGAGTATATTAAAAACAAAAAAGCTGGTATTGGTGTTTTTGCAATTGATGGAAAAATGATAGATGCTCCTGTTGTTCAGAGAGCAATTACAGTTTTGGAATACGCAAAAATAGATTTGAAAGAAATTGAAAAAAATGCGGTTAGTTTTTAGGCTTGGATTCTTAAAAAAGTAGACAAATGAAAAATGCAATAGGAGTTGAAATTCCTGAATATATAGAGGGCCTTGGGAAACTTGAACCTTTTCAGGGAGTTTGGAAAAGTATTATTGAAGATGAGGTCCCATCAACAAATATCTCTAGAACGCTTAAGGCTAAAAAGCCTCACGTTTCAAAACTTTGTAAAAATTTAGAGGAGGCTATTAAAAGATGTAATCCATTTAATGGAATGACAGTTACTTGTCATCATCATTTAAGAGGTGGAGATGGTGTGTTGATGCAAACCATAAAAATTCTTGATGAGATGGGAATTAAGGATATTACCTTAGCATCTTCATCACTTACTTCAGCTCACGATGGTTTAGTTTCTTATGTAGAGAAAGGAATGATTACCAGAATCTTTACGTCAGGTATTAGAGGCGCTTTAGGAGATACAATCTCAGTTGGGAAATTGAAATACCCAGCAATAATTCATTCACATGGAGGACGTGTTCGTGATTTTTTAACTGGTAGAATTAAGCCTGATTTGTCGGTTTTGGCTGCTTCGTCTGCCGATGAAGAGGGAAATGCAACAGGTGCTCATGGCCCATCTGCATTTGGATCAATGGGATATGCGGATATTGATGCTAGATACTCACGAAATGTGATTATCGTTACTGATAATTTAGTTGAATATCCTTGTGTTCCTTCTACAATTCGTCAGCATTTTATCGATTATGTAGTGAAAGTGGATAGTATTGGAGATGCAACAAAAATTGCTTCAGGAACAACGCGTATCACTAATTCACCAATGGATTTACGCATTGCCCGAATCGCAGCAACTGTAATTGAACATTCTGGTTTGTTTAAAAATGGAATGTCGTTTCAGGTTGGTGCCGGTGGAGCTTCTCTTGCGGTTGCCAAATTTCTTCGCGAAGATATGAAGCGCAAGGGAATTATCGGTAGTTTCATGATTGGCGGGGTAACTTCTTATGGAGTAGATATGTTGAATGAAGGTTTGTTTCACTCTATTTTTGATGTTCAATCTTTCGATGCAGCAGTAAGTACTTCAGTATTGAATAATCCAAATCATATAGAAATTTCGTGTGATCAATATGCGAATCCGAATAACTGTGGATCCATGACAAACAAATTGGATGTAGTTGTTTTAGGTGCACTTGAAGTGGATGTAGATTTTAATGTAAATGTAATCACAGGTGCTTCGGGCGAAATAAGAGGAGCATCGGGAGGACATTCCGATACAGCTTCAGGAGCGAATTTAACAGTTGTTGTTTGTCCGGCTTTTCGTGGCCGATTGCCAATTGTAAAAGATCGCGTTCACACTGTAGTAACACCTGGCGAAAGTGTTGATGTAATTGTAACAGAAAGAGGAGTTTGTGTTAATCCATCGAAACCAAATCTTGCAGCGGCTCTTAAAAAGGCCGGATTAAACGTTGTTGATATTCGTGATTTGAAAGAGGAAGTTGAAGGCATGACAGGAGTTCCTGCCGAAAAACAATTAGGCGATAAAATTGTTGCTTTGGTAGAGTATCGCGACGGAACAATTATTGATGTAATTTATAATGTAGAGAATCTCTCACAATAAAGATTCTCATACGATTCAAATATTGTACACCCTAATTGTTTATTACTTTTAGGGTGTAGTTACAAAAAGCAACAGATCCAAATGGAGAATGTCATAAAAGAAATTTTAGAGGCCAAAGAGATGCGATCGAAGGAGAGACTGAAGATTTCTGAGGGCGGAGATATTTCCATAAGTCTAAGCATAAACATTCCGGGCGCTCCAAAATCCGATAATCAGATT
Organism: Labilibaculum sp.; assembly: GCA_016760525.1. Lineage (GTDB taxonomy): Bacteria > Bacteroidota > Bacteroidia > Bacteroidales > Marinifilaceae > Labilibaculum. The sequence goes on along the minus strand of JAESUW010000018.1, from coordinate 2,886 downwards.
AAATTGTTTTTCGCCGAGTGCTTATCTGATTTAAAACGATTCTTACTTTCTCATAGAATTGTTATTGATGTGAAAAGAGAAGTTGTTCAGTCCGATGCGGCAGGAGATTTTTATTTGGTTCCCGTACATAGCGAAGATATTTTTGCGGAAGAAATAAAAGAGATTACTGAACTTTTTGAAATGGAACACTCTTTGGGCAGGCTGCTGGATGTAGATATTACTGATGGTAACGGGAATCCTGTTTCGTCGGGTAAAGCTAAAAATTGCTATTTCTGTGAACAGCATCCTGCGGTATATTGTATGAGAAAGCAAACTCATGATTATTCAGAAATGAGAAGTATCATCGAAAAAGATGTAATTAATTTTTTATCTGAACGAAGGAAAAATCGAGTTTGTAAGGATTTGTCTGTCTTTGCATTAAAAGCACTTCTGCACGAAGTTTCTCTTTCTCCGAAACCGGGTTTGGTCGATCGTTTTTCAAACGGTTCTCATTCCGATATGGATTATTCTACCTTTTTAAATTCTAGTGCCGTACTTTCTGTTTATTTTAGAGAGATAGCCGATTTTGGTTTTTCTTTTTCGTTTGCCCATATAAAAGATGCATTGCCAAAACTACGTCAAATTGGTTTGCAAATGGAAGAAGATATGTTCAGCGAAACCCGTGGTGTGAATACGCACAAAGGAGCCATATTTTTATTGGGATTTTCATTATTTGTAAGTGCCAATCAAATTAAAAATCATAATTTTTCCTATCTCTCATTTGTTAATCAGATAAAGGAATTAAATGGTAGTTTGGTTGAAAATGAATTGGGAAAGAAGCTTTATGGCAGTAAAAAAACACATGGAGAAGAATGTTTTGAGAAATTTGGAGCGAAAGGAAAAGGTATTCGAGGGGAAATTCAATCAGGATTGCCTTGTGTTTTTAACTACGCTATTCCGGTTTTAAGTTCTCATTTCGATTTAATGGAAACAGAAACGGACGCAGCTATTCAAGAAGGACTAACACAAACTCTGCTAATATTAATTGCGTACAATAACGATAGTAATATTTTATATCGTAAAGGAGAAAAGGTTCTTGATGAATTAATGGTGGTTTCTCAGCAGGCTTTTAACGTTTTTGGAACTAACACTTTTGATGCGAAGTATAAGCAGTTGATTGAGTATTGTTCTGAAAATCAGATATCACCAGGAGGTTCTGCTGATTTGCTGGCAGTTGCTTATTTCATATATATGGTGAATAAAAAATACAATTAGTGAATGTTCGATACAATTAAAATCGAATAATAAAATAACATCTATCATATTTTTACAGTTAATAAACACCTTTCATAACATATAAAATTAGATATGGAATTTCTGTGAAATGCATATTATTGAATGTTGAAATAAAGAAAACAATCACACACAACAATACTAAAACTAACAAATAAGGATGAGCGTTGAGAATACAGATTATAGGGAAGGATCTTTAGACTTACAAAATCCCTTTGATGTAAAACTGGTCTCTGAATTTTTAGAGAAATTGGGTTTTGAGTTCGATCCTACAGACGTTGATTATACAATGATTTTGTATAATTTGAATCAAGAGGTAATTGGAACCGGGTCATATAAGGGGAGAGTGCTTAAATATGTTGCCGTTTCACCTAAATTTAGGGAGGGAGCGGCTTTTGCGCAAATAGTTACACATTTAATAGAGTTGGTAATTCTTAAGTACAAACATATTTTTGTATATACAAAGCCTCGAAATTTAGAAGTTTTTAAAGGCTTAGGTTTTACCGAAATTGCAACGGCAGAACCATTGTTTTCAGTCTTGGAATTTGGATATGAGAATATCAAAACCTATCAGGATTATTTACGATCAATAAAAAAAGATATTACTATTGGAGGCATCGCTTCCGTAGTTGTAAATTGCAATCCCTTCACTAAAGGGCATAAATACCTAATAGAAAAGGCTTGTGCTGAGAATCGGGTTGTCTACTTATTTATTGTAGAGGAGGATCGTTCTTCTTTTACATTTGATATTAGATGGAGGTTGATTAAAGAAGAATTGGGACATTTGGAGAACCTTGTAATGGTAAAAGGTGGAAACTATGTAGTTTCAGGAACTATTTTTCCATGTTATTTTCTGAAAGAAGAGAAACAGTGTGATATAGCAGATAAACAGGCCGAATTAGACGTAATTACATTTTTGAATTACATTGTTCCAATTCTGAATATTAATAGAAGGTATGTTGGTACAGAGATGTATTCTCCGGTAACTGCAGCTTACAATGAAGCTATGTTTAAATATTTGCCAACTAATGGTGTTGAGATTCTTGAGATTCCAAGAATTACACAAGGTAGCGCAGATAATTATATTTCGGCTTCTAAAATCAGAAAAGCCATTCGGGAAGATCGACTGAATGATGTATTGGATTGTTTACCCGATTCAACAAAGAATTATTTGTTATCGGAGGAGTCTGCTGAAATAAGAGAAAAGATAAGGAATACAGTTTCCAGACATTAAATTGAAAAGCCGGATATTAATCCGGCTTTTATTATGGAAGTTTAAAATGAACTTAGTTTCTTTCTTATCAAGCTAAGAGTTGTTGGTTTAGAATTGTAAGTGTATTTTGCATATATCAAATAAAATAGCAGAATCAGATTGAATACATAGTTGAAATACAGTGGGATGTGGTAGTTCTTACTTGCCAGATCATCAATAAAAATATAGCATAGGGTAAAAACTTCACCCCAAAACCAAAGCCATAAAAACAGCTCGTTTAAGTCATCGGTTTTTTTTTTTAAAAAGAATGGCATTAAATCCCTGTGTTCTTGACACAGGGCTGAATTGGTATCCTGCGAAGCAGGATAATTGTTAATTTTACCGTATGGTAAAAATAACAG
>JAESUW010000107.1 GCA_016760525.1 Labilibaculum sp. | reverse complement strand
TTTTGTTGAGAATTACCATGAAATGAAAACTATAAAGAGATAGAAATGAGATTTTAACTAAAAAAAGAGGAGTACAAAGTCTCCTCTAAACTGGATATTATCTTTGAATAAGAGAATTCCTTGTAGAATACAAATTTAGTAATTTTTTCGATAACATTATTTGGAATTTAACACAGTATCTATCGGCATTATACCTGTGAGTAAATTTGTCTGTAAAATGGTATAAGACATTCTCACAAACGAAAGAAGGAGAAATCAATGGCAAACAATATTCATTTCGAACAAAAGGATTTTTCCAACAGCACACTCAAATTTTCAATCAATTCGGTCTGCTTATCGGCGATATTCAATACAATTGCTGGATGACTAAGGCAAACATCACCCTTGGAGATCAATTAATATCATGGAAATATGATAATATTTGGAATACAAAATGGAGTATGACTAATTCAGACGGACTACTAATTAATTCTACAAATTCAACAACTTCGGGAAGCATCAGTTCGAATTCGGAAGATGAATTGCTTCTACTGATAGGTTTATTTGTTACCAACTATTACAAACAAATGACTATTGTTGTAATGCTTGCAGTATTTGTCCCATTTTGGACTACCCTTTTTAATTAGTATCTTTTTTAAAATAATCGGCATGGCAAGCTTTTTGAAACAACTTAATTGATAACTATTGCGGTTCAGATACAATTAATTCTGTAAATTGAACGTAGTATCAACAGTAATTGTACTACGTTTACACAAATTTTACAAATTAATTGCGAAGAACATTGCTTAGGAATTTTTGCCTTAGTATTGTAAAATGCAAAAAATAAACAAGGAATGTTAAAGAGTGAATTAGAGATAAGAATATCAGGCAAGAAAATATCAATAAATCGTCCTGAACCAATTGTAGCTGACATAGAGGTAGTTCCTTACAAAAAACGTATGGATCCTATGGATGCTGTGGATGCACTAATTGAAGGTCATTCCGTTTTAATTGTGGATTACTACAGTAGTGGACTTGCCGTTCTTAGTGAATTAAAAAAACATCTTGAAAAAAAATATCCTGATCAAACATTTAGAGGACAACGCGAATTGCGAACTGCCTATAAAGAGCTTTCTAACAAACTGTTACTGCATATAGCCAACAACAAGCTAAGTGTGAGAAAAGCACCGGAAATTGGCTGGTTAAAAAATTTATATCCCGATTTTACTGAATTTCTATTGCCATATCCACAGGTACAAGGATTAAACAGCTCTTGGCAATGGTACGATAAAGGAATCTTCATTCCTGTTCTTGATCGAAAAATACATCCTTTTTTCGGTACGTACTTCCCTACTCGTTTTGAACACATAAAGATATTTGATAAATGGTTAGACCGTTACAAGGGTGATAAAAAATCGGCTGTAGATATAGGAACTGGTTCTGGTATTTTAAGCTTTCAGATGTTAAAGCACGGATTTCAGAAGGTTTGTGGAACCGATAACAATCCGAATGCAATAATCGGTTTATCTCAAAGTTTGAAGGACACCAAATGGGAATCAAAAATAGAATTACAGTTTGGAGATTTATTTGCCCAGAACAATACCAAATCAGATTTAATCGTATTTAATCCACCGTGGTTACCTGCTTCTTACAATCCAGAAGGTCTTGATGGTGCAATTTACTATGAAAAGGATTTGTTTCCACGCTTTTTTGCAGAAGCTAAAAAACACACAAAATTGAATGGTCGGGTCGTAATTCTTTTTTCGAACCTGGCTCAAATTACGAATCAGAAAGAAAGTCATCCTATTGAAAAGGAATTGGCTGAAGGAGGACGATTTGTTAAAGAATTACTTTTACAAAAGAAGGTACGATCGGCTTCTAAAAACACAAAAAGAAACCAAAATTGGCGTCATGAAGAAATGGTGGAATTATGGGTACTTAAATTACTTTAAACCAAACATCGGAATATTATAAAATGCCAATTTATTTCGTAAATTTGAAATAATATTTTTATCAGTAAAAATTGGAATAGTAATTCTAAACACAAATATCATGGCTAAGTCACAAGACTCTAAGAAAAACGTTAAAAAGGAAGCAACAAAAACGGCAAAAGAAAAAAAGGCAGAAAAGAGAGAGAAAAAGGCTAAAAAAAACTAATCCTTTTCCTTTAAACCACACTGTGTGTCAAAATTAAGATTGAACTTTTAGTTCTTAATCATAAAAAAATACCAAAGGCTGTTTCTCAATAGAAACAGCCTTTTTTAATATCAATATTATTATACCAATTTCAATAATTGGTGAGCTATAATAAAATTGAATTATTTTGGACTTGTTCAAGGCAAAAAAGTAAAGCATCCCCGATACTTCGGGGTGGTTAGGGTGCATCTTTTTTAACGAAGAAAAAGTTCAAAAAAACAAGTTTATGGCTCAATCATTATTCAATTTGATATTATACCTAGATCCACTTCACGTAATTAAAATCCTGACGATGTGGAAGATTATCATTACAAGCGTACATTCTCAATCCAAAATCAAAGATTCCCGGATCATTCAATACCAAATCCAATCGATAGAAAGCCAGTGAATCAACTTTACGATCTAAAATTAGTTGCTCTGTTCGAATCGGTCCTGGTTTTTGCGCATCCATTGCAGCTCTTACCACCAACTCAACACAAATTTTTTCTTCAACTAAATCTTTCAAATCAAGCGCAACTTCAACATGATAATTTTCACCTGATAGATACTTGTGTTTAGGTGTACTTGGTGCATCAACAGAGACTACCTCAATTTTATCCCACGAAGCAAGAATTTTTTGTTTCCATTTGGCTACATCTTTTAATATTTCGTAGTTATTCTCCTTTACTTCCGTAACACGTTGATACATCTTAGTATAAAAACGATCCTTATAATCGTCAATCATACGCTTGGTAGTATATTCCGGAGCAATTTCAGCAATACATTTCTTAACGTACTGAATCCAATCAACAGGAATATTATTTTCATCACGCTTATAATATAGAGGGATAATCTCGTTTTCAAACATCGAATAAATTGTCTGAGCATCCAATTCATCCTGAAAGCCTTGATTCTCATAAGTACGATCTTCGGTTAGAGCCCAACCAGCTCCTTCGCGATATCCTTCTAACCACCAGCCATCAAGAACGCTAAAATTAAGAACTCCATTCATCACGGCTTTTTCGCCTGATGTTCCTGAAGCTTCCAATGGTCGTGTTGGTGTATTCATCCAAATATCAACACCTTTAACCAATCGTTGTCCCAATTCCATGTCGTAATTTTCCAGGAACAAAATTTTCCCTTCAAATTCCGGACGACGGGACACATCAACAATAAGTTTAATTAAATCCTGCCCCCCTTTATCTGCAGGATGTGCTTTCCCTGCAAAAATAAATTGTACTGGTTTTTCAGGATTATTTAAAAGTTCTGATAATCGTTTTAAATCGCTAAACAGTAAATGTGCACGCTTGTAGGTAGCGAATCTACGGGCAAAACCAATAGTAAGAGCATTCTCATCTATTGAATCCATCGTTTCTACTAAAGAACGGGGATCTTCGTATCGTTTAATCCAGTTTTTTTGGAAACGATCCTTCGCAAAATCAATTAGTTTTTTACGCAGTACATTTTTAATCTTCCAGATTTTCTCATCTGAAACATCGTATATTTTTCTCCAATATTCTTTGTTCGACAAATCATTTAAGAATCCTTCCTCAAATTCTTCTTCATATAAAGTCCGCCATTCTTTTGCTGTCCAGCTAGGATAATGAACTCCATTAGTTACATAACTAATATGCAATTCTTCAGGAAAATATCCCTGGTAAAGATTATTGAACATTTCCCGAGAAATTTTTCCATGAAGCTTACTTACTCCATTCATTGCAACCGACGTATTGGCGGCCAAATTACTCATTGAAAATTTCTCATTATAATCCAGAGGATTCACTCTTCCCAGAGCAAGGAATTGATCCCAACTTAACTTCAATTTTTCCGGAACATAGGACAAATAATGTCTGATCATATCAGGAGAAAAAGTATCGTGTCCTGCAGGAACGGGCGTATGTGTAGTGAAAAGTGACGACGCTCTTACAATTTCCAAAGCCTCTTCGTATTTATAGCCTTCGGAAATTAGATTAATTAAACGCTCAACATTTATTAAAGCAGCATGTCCTTCATTACAATGGTATAAATCAGGCTTAATATCAAGAACTTTAAGAGTTTTAATCCCTCCCATTCCCAAAAGAATTTCCTGCTTAATCCGGTGATCCCAATCGCCGCCATATAACTGGTGAGTTAATGATCGATCCTGCTCTTCATTCATTTCAGTTTCAGTATCTAAAAGATATAAAGATATTCTACCTACCTGAACCTTCCATATTTTTGCAGTAACTGTTCGTCCTTCCAAGGAAAAAGAAATACGTTTCACAATTCCAGAACTATCACGTACTTGTGTAATCGGCAATTGAGAGAATTTTTGTTCATCCAACTCAACCAACTGTTCTCCATTTAAGGAAAGGCGCTGTGTAAAGTATCCAAAACGATACATAAAGCCAAACGCAACCATATCAACATTAGAGTCACTTGCTTCTTTTAAATAATCACCTGCTAATATTCCTAATCCTCCGGAATAAATTTTAAGGTTATTATTTAAACCATACTCCATACTGAAATAAGCAATTTTAGCTTGTCCTTCGGCTGGTTTCTCAGCCATATAGTCCTTGAATTCCTGATAAACAGCAGAGTATGTTTTCATAAATGATTTGTCTGCCGCCAATTCCTTCATTCGTGAACTTGACACTTGCTTAAGCAATAAAATTGGATTCTTTTTGCAGGTATGCCACATCTCCGGATCCACTGATTCATACAAATCAATAGCTTTATAATTCCAGCACCACCACAAATTTTTCGATAATTCCTCCAGGCCAAGTAACTCCTTCGGAAGATTAGTTTCAATAATTAATTTCCGCCAATTTATCTGATTACTTTTTGCTACGTTCAAGTGATTTTCCACCACAACTTGTGCAGGTGTTTCAATTCCCTTTTCCATATTATTTTTGATTGCTAATTCGTATGCATGGTAATAATTCCCTATAAAATTTTTCCATAATGTTCTTTTGGCAATATTGCGCGCATTTTCCCTGCACCTTACAACATTACTCTCCGATTTTGTTGAAAAATTAAATATATGAGAGGCTATACTCTCCACTACATCTTTTCTATTTGAGTCATTTCGTTCAACTACCACAACTCCACCTTTATCTGCCTCTCCAATCATTCTAACCCATTGGCCAAATCCGGCTAAGGAAGTTGTAATTGTAGGAACACTAAAGGCAACACTTTCCATTGGTGTATATCCCCAAGGCTCGTAGTACGAAGGAAAAACAGACAAATCCAATCCCATTAAAAGTTCGTAATAGGACTTGTTAAATATGCCATCCATACCATCCAGATAGGTCGGTACAAAAATAACTTTAATTCGCTCGGCCTGATTATTTGTAAAACCCAAAGACTTAATCTTGTTCAGAATCTCATCTTGATCTATATTCCCCAGATAATGGGTTGAAAAAGGGCTTACCAAAGGCTTTCTATCAGGATACCTAGTCAAATTATCCTGTAAATCTTTTCTGGCACCCCGCTGATCTCCAGGTATTAAAAAGAAAGCTACAATGTCGCGATCCAAATATTTATTTTCATTCAGTCGTGCCAAAGCTTCCAAAAACACATCAATCCCCTTGTTTTTATACTCATATCGTCCGCCTGTTCCAATAAATAATGTATCCGGCTTAATTTCATAGCCCAAAAGTGACTCAGCTACTTTCTTAAAATCTTTTTTAGATTCCTGCCTTGTAATTTCAAGTTCTGCCAATTCGGGAACAAATTTATCTTCGAAACCATTTGGCATCACAACATCTACTGCCCGTCCGTGAAACTGCTTACATTCGCGTGCCGTAATTTCACTAACTGTTGAAGTACAATCAGCTGCCAAAGCCACACATTTTTCCATGGAACATTTGGCCGTAACATTATACTGTCTTGACTTTTCAATTGGATTAAAATGAAGCAAATTATCGTACAAATTCTCATAGTTACTGGCTAACACACGTCCAAGCATACTGGCATGAGTTGTAAAAATTGCAGCAATATCCGGTTCCTTATCTTTTAAATACAAAAGACCTGCACCCGACATCCATTCATGAAATTGAGCAACAATTTTATTTTTCGATAAATCATTGTATTCTACGAAACTATCAATAACCATCCCACTTGCATATCCAAATAATGCAGCATCATCATAATCGTCATGTCCGTATAAAGACTCTAGTCCATAAACCTCCCAAAGCTTGCTGTAAATAGCATTCTTTTGCGATTCCAAACATGAAAAATCAATAAGAATAACCAAAGGATTCCCAGCTATTTTCCATCGTCCTATCCGAACCAATAAACCTTCTGCTTTTAACTTCTCTCTCCATTTCTGAAACAAATTGTCATCTTCCTGAAATTCCTTTTCCCGATGTTCTGCATTCTTGAAATCTGGTCCTATATAAATAATTTGATCGTTAAATAATGGTTTTAACGACAAGGCCTTCGTAGAAATAACTGTATGAATTCCTCCTACCTTATTACAAACTTCCCAACTAACTTCAAATACAAAATCTGGAATTACATCCCTATTATTCATCCTTAATATATCCTTACTTATTATTGATTACACTTTGTCCTTTTTTCAAAACGGCCAAAGCGTTAACTATTCTAAAATTCAGCAAAATACTTTCTCTTTATTAATTGAATCACAAAACAAGTTTATCATTTCATTACCAATCAACAATATCTTGACACAATTCTATTTTAAGAGTCAAACCTTCAATTCGCTCAATTGCTGTTCATATTTAGCAATTAATTCATCCTTTTGGATAAGCTGATGCTGCAATTCTTTTGGATCAACTGCTGCACCATCTTTAAGTGCTTTCAGGCGTATCTGAAAATCGCTTACTACGTTCATATAATTGATAAAAGCATCGTATGGCGAGCTGTAAGGATTAAAATAAGAATGTACATCACCATCTGAAGCAAACTTGGTACACATGTAGTAAAAATGATCGCTGGCTTGTAAATATTTCCAATCCTTATTAATTCGATCATCATTTACAGCCAAAACATCATCGCGCAAAGCGTATAGTTTTTGAAAAGCTTCATTCTGGAGTTTATTCCCCAGCCACGCCGACAAATCGCGCTCTTCATCGGCCCAGGAAATAACATTAGGCACATGTGCCTGCGCAATTGGCTGGAATTCTGCTGCGACTTCCGAAGGAGTAGAAAATTTATATTTCGATTTCAGAATAACATCCTGAGGAAGATGTGCCAGAAACTCGAAAATTCCAGATTCCTTCTTCTGATGTTCTCCGAATGTCTCATAGTCCATGAATATATTCACTATATCTTCTTTATCATCCATTTCATTTAACCAACCAACCAATTTTGTGCTTGTTAACGGCCATTCTTTCCATCCTTCCGATGAAAACCGGAATGAAATATCGTCGCTCAGTTTATAGTTACGCATTAAAATTTTCAGCTTCGGATTAATGGCGTTGCAATATAAATAGTTTGGACTTTTCCATCCTAAAATATGCTTTGCTCCTTCTGTCAAAATTGCCTTATAGCCCATATTGGCAACCATTTCACCAATTTCATCGGAATATATCATTTCTGTATTTCTAAATACAGTAGGTCGGCTTCCAAAAAAATATTCAATTTTATCGCTATGGCTGATCACTTGCTGAACAAACTCATCCTGATTGATTAATGAGGCAAGAGAATGAGAATAAGTTTCGGCTAAAAACTCCACATCACCGGTTTTTGCCAGTTCTTTAAAACTGTCGATCACCTCAGGAGCATATTGTTCAAATTGATCCAAAGCAATTCCCGTAATGGAGTATGATATTTTAAATTTCCCTTTATTCTTCTTCAACAATTCCAGAATAATCTTATTTGCCGGCAAATAACATTCATCTGCAACCTGTCTCATGATCGACTCATTGGTATAATCATCGTAATAATAATGATCGTTACCAATATCAAAAAATCTGTATCTTCTTAAACGTAAGGGTTGGTGAATCTGAAAATATAAACAAAGTGCCTTCATAATGTTAATTTTTAGTTTGTGGTTCGAATAATTTGATTGCTGAGTTATAGACATTATGAACATTGATTGCCGCATTGGCCCATTTCAAATTATCCACTTCCTCTTTCCCCTCTTCCTTAAAAACCTTCGAAAGAGCATCGTACTTAACAATTCCATAAATGGCATCTGCCATTGCATCAATATCCCAATAATCGACTTTTACTGCATGAGTTAGAATTTCCGACACTCCTGATTGCTTGGATATAATAACAGGAACATCTGACTGCATTGCCTCCAAAGGCGATATTCCAAATGGTTCCGATACCGATGGCATTACATACACATCACTTAAAAGGAACATATTAAACACATCATCTCCCTTTAAAAATCCTGTAAAGTGAAACTTATCACTTATCCCCAGTTCTGCTGCTCTATCCACCATTTGTTCCAGTAAATCTCCACTTCCGGCCATTACAAACCGCACATCATTTGTTCTTTTTAAAACCTGATAAGCTGCCTCAACAAAATA
>JAESUW010000040.1 GCA_016760525.1 Labilibaculum sp. | reverse complement strand
AATGTAAGCACTTAGTGCTTTTGGCAACTCGCCCAACTGGTGATGCATTTCTCCAATTTTAAACAGAGCCTCAATATTTTCCTGATCTGCCAAAGCAAACTCCTTGTACTTTTCTAAAGCAGAACGAAAATCGCCTGCCTTTTCGAACCGTATGGCATCTAAGTATGTATTTTCAATATCCATTATTTATTGTTCTTGTTGTTTATGTAGTAAAAGCAATGTATTACTTGTCTGTGTTTGTAAGAGACAAATGTAATACCATTTCAGAATCAAAACAAGGCAATAATATGCCGTGCAGATGTTATGCGAGTAGGCAATCACTATTTAGCTTGTGCAAAAAGTAAGATCTCAATATTTTAATGTCATGTTGAGCTTGTCGAAACATCTCATATTTAAAGGTGAAGATTCTTCGACTTCGCTCAGAATGACAATTGTGCGGTCTTTTTGGACAGCCTCTCGTAAATAGTAATTACATCAAAATACTTATCGGTATCCGAAAAATTGAATTTGTTTGTAATAAATGTGCGCATCATATCCGTAAAGAAACAGTTATTTGTATTTTAGCGCCACTAAAACGCTACAAGTATGACAAAACAACATTGGAAACCCGGAACCATGGTTTATCCCTTGCCTGCCGTAATGGTAAGTTGCGGAAGTACACCTGAAGATTATAATATCATTACCATTGCCTGGACAGGAACAATCTGTTCCGATCCGGCCATGTGTTACATATCTATTCGAAAGAACCGTCACTCTTACAATATCATTAAAGAAAGCGGTGAATTTGTAATCAACCTAACTACAAAAGATTTAGCTTTTGCCACCGATTGGTGCGGTGTAAAATCGGGTAAGGATTTCAATAAATTCAAGGAAATGAAACTAACACCCGGCAAATCGAAAGAAATATCTGCTCCCATTATCGAGGAATCACCATTGAGTATAGAGTGCAAGGTGACTAAAATAGTAGAATTAGGATCTCACGATATGTTTATGGCCGAAGTTGTAAATGTACAAGCCGATGAACGATACATCAACGAAAAAGGGGAATTCTCATTGGCCAAATCAGGACCTCTGGCTTACTCACACGGTCACTACTTCGAATTGGGAGAACTGGTTGGCCGTTTCGGCTACTCGGTAATGAAAAAGAAAACCAAAATAAAAAAGGAAAAGGAGAAAGGGAAGAAATAAAAAGTCTTGAAAGGTCTTGAAAAGTCGATAAGGCAAAAGAGAAGTGAGATTTGAGACCAAAACACTCCTCTTCCTGTCGGTATCTCCCCTAAAAAGGGAGAAATTCACCAAATAAGATTTGAAGTTTATTGGTTGCTGATTAAAATAACAAAACCGGCTAAAAAGGCCGGTTTTTTGTTATTTTATATTCTGATTGCTTATCGAATTCGATCCATTGAGCGAATTAAAGCTTCGTCTTTACCAATTTCACGAATTGCCAAATAACACAACACCAATGCAACTAGAGGAAATGCATTTATCAGGCTATAAGTTGGAATGGCATTTAATTCTGTTGCCTGACTGCTAATACTGTAATAAATTAAGCCCATTGCGCCAATCATACAAATCATATTAAATATAGTTAATCGAATCTGCAACATTCTTTTCTTGTATAAGAAAATTGTAATGAAACTAATTAAGGCAATAATGCTTAATAAAATTGCAACCGGCATGGCATTAAAAACTGCAGGCTCTCCTTCCTGCAAAGCAGGAATTCCACGGTATAAAAATTCATACACTGCACCCGATGTATCAACCAATTCCGCCAAAGGAAAAAAGAACATGACTGCAATTAAATTAAAACTCCCTAATAGGTATAAAGATTGAATTCTTTGTATCATCGTATTTGTATTTTTTTTTTACAAATTTAAACTTAAATACAAAAGCAGCAAACTTTCGTTTGCTGCTTTTTACCATCATTACTTACTACTAACTAATCACACTAGTAAAAAAATACACATGCCCTATAGAATTACCAGTAATACAAAGCAAATTTTCTATCAGCTTTTGCAACAAGTTAAATTTGCAAAATTTAAGCAGGCTGTTAACCTTTTCGTTTTAACGACATGTAGTCGATATAATATATCACTTTAACAGACAAACTGTTAAACTGTGTTGCGTCAAATGTATTTTTCAAATTATTCACAAATCGATGAGCAATTTTATCCTCTTCGCTAAATATTGTGTTCTTCCAAACTACTGCCAATTCGCTTCCAGGAGCAAATCTCCACGAGTAAACCATATCAATAGTAAAGCTGTTAAAATTGATGTCATTATTTTCATTGTAATCTGTATTAGCAAGTCTTCCATTATTCTTCAAAGTATGAAAGCTATTGTATCTTGCTTTTGCCCAATAATGTCGAATCTTCATTGTTAATGAGCTTTTATTGTTGAAAATAAAACTTCCCGACAATTTATTCTCTAAATAAGAGTTGTCGCGATCTCCAATATAAACTGTCGTTTTGCCATTTATTTCTTCATCATCAACATATCCTAAATCATTCAAATTCCTTCCCCACTCTAACTCATAACTCATCACGAACCGATCACTAAATCGGTAGCGAGGTTCAATCTCAATCTCAAACACTTGTAAATTATCGTTGGATAATCTTTTACCGTACTCACCTCTAAGGTCAATGGCGAATGCCTTCCTGTAATCTGATGAAATCCATGCTCCGGCAAATGCTGAAGATCCTTTTCTAAGCTTCAATCCATCAATGCGAGGCTCATTCCAATCGTACTGATGAAGCGGACGAAAATTACCATAAAGCCCAACTGACGTATGACTCTTAAATTTCATTTGCCCACCGTAATAAATCGTGAATCGCGAAAATCTTCTTGGCTTATATCTTGCTTCGTGATACAATTCGATGTACCAATTTCGTACCAGAACAGAACCTTTAGGATCTGAATTATTATAGTAGAAATTCAAATTATTATTAATCACATTGTTTCGATTTAAATACCCCATGTCATTAGGATTGTATTTATCCGAAATCATTCTGTGGTAAAAATCCCAATTCAATTTCCCTTTAATTCTTCCGAACTCCACTTCATGATAATGACCAATTTCATCCGATTCCCCTTTGTCGAATCGTGAAGAAACAATTCCCTTTCCTTTTACACGATACGAACGCTCTTTATTCCTGAATTCAAACTCGGTTCCACTTACATTGGCAATATAGTCCAACTCCGGTATGTACACATTTGTATTGAACAAACTAACATACGACTCATTTTTCAAACTTTGATCGAACACCAGCATGTTGTAATTTGAAAAAGGTTGGGTCTTTACCTTCCTGCTATCTCCGGTAAGGGTATCGGTAACTTCTGCATAGGTATTTTTAGTGATCGCATTAAAAACACCAATTCCTAAGCCTTTTGCATTCCTTCCAGAAATCTTAGTTGCATTAATAATTTTAGTTTCGATAGGATTTTCTGTGATGTCTTCATTCTCTTTTAACTGATCTTCCATCTCATACATATTTACAGGACGACCGCCAATTCTTCGTGAATAGAAAATCTCTCCCCTATCAAATAACTCCGTAGCCTCAGTAAAAAACTGTCTGTTCTCATCAAACTTTACCTCAAAGGGTGATAAATTCAGAATTTCATCATCGGACTGCACCTGTCCAAAATCAGGAACCAGCATCATGTCTAAAGTATAACTTTCGTTGATACCATATTTTAAATCCATTCCTCCGCGGTAATTCACATCAACAGAAGAATGATCGGAAGATTTATCGAAATAAGTGGAAAAATAAGGCGTAAACGACAGGCGAACCGGAGGATTAACATTCTCGATTCCTTTCAACACACCACTCTGACTTACCCAGCCAGATTCTTCTTTATCAATAAAATTCCAGCTCGTTTTTTCTCGTACACTCTGTATATTTCGGATGATATTAATTCCCCACTCCTGAATTTCTTTGGCAGGAAAACGCAATGCGGAGTAAGGTATTTCCATTTCGGTACTCCAGCCATTTTCAGTAATAATGGCTGCACTGTTCCAAACTGCATTCCAACTTGAATCTTCATTCCCTTTAACTACTTTAGCGTCCCACTGTACACCAGCCGGAGTAATAATAAATTCAAAAGCATCCAAGCCATTGTTAAAAGGATCGATAAGTATGGATAAAAAGTCAGTGTTATTCAGATCATCCCGTTTACTCAATTCTTTAAGAATTCCAGCAGGATTGTTATCGTACATCATCACACCAACAATAATGGAATGATCGGTATAAATAAATTTCGCCTCAGTTTTAAAATTGGATGGTTCACCATTCAATGGCTCATACTGAATAAAATTGGTTGCGATCGGGATGTTTTTCCATACTTCATCAGTAAGTTTTCCGTCAATTATAGGTTTCTTAAAAACGCGAACGGCAGTTAACACCTTTTTGGGAGTTAAACTATGTGCGGGCAAAACAAATATGATTGCAATCAGGCAAATTAGTAACAGCACTCTCTTCATGGTGACAATAAACTTTTAGGGATTCAGCAATAATCAATGTGGTTTACTCCAAGTCTCCTATCATATTTTATGCCAACACCACAACATCAACTAACATACAGACACTTACTGATTTTCCTCTCAAAACAAACTGAACGTTTACGGAACAATGCTGTTCGCAAACGGACATAAAAAAAACCGCTCGACGAATCGAGCGGTTTTAATATCTGATCAAAATTTCTTAATTATTTCCAAGAATTAATGGCATGCCATCTTTTCCACTTCCAATTATCACAACTTTTGCATTTGGCGATTCAGAAAGTAAGATAGTTGCTTCAATACCTCTCATTCTCAAAAGAGCCGTTGTTAAACTACTATTGATAATTCTATTGGCAACAGCCTCTCCATCAGCAGCAATTCTTTTTCTTTCCGCTTCACTCTTTTCTTTATCTAACTTAAATTGATAAGCTAATGCCTCTTGTTCTTGCTGCAATTTGCTTTCAATAGCTGCTTTAATTTTTGAAGGTAGATTTATTGAACGAATCAATAGAGCTTTCATTTGAATATTATTACTTTTAAGAGTAAGTGACGTTTCGGTAATAATTGCATCCTCAACTTCTTTCCTTTTGGTAGAATAAATTTCCTCAGCGGTATATCTACCTGCAACCTGTCTTACCGAAGAACGAACCTCTGGTACAACTAACTGCTGAATGTAATCTTTTCCAAAAATCTCGTGCAAAAATCCAATTTTATTATAGGTAGGATTAAAACGAACAGAAACATCAATATTTACAGATAAACCATTCTTATCTAAAACATCCATTGTTTCTTCACTCTTTTGCTCTCGAACAACATAAATATTCATGTTATTCCAAGGAGCAACAATATGGAAACCCGGCTGAAACACGTTCTCCTTATCTAATCCACCTGAGAATTTACGGAAAATAACACCTCTTTCACCTGGCTGTAAGGTTACAAACATACTTGATCCTGATAAGATCAGGATAACTGCAAAAATTCCTAATACAATTAAAAAATAGGGCTGTTTCTTCATGACTTTGTATTTAATTATTTCAATTACGTTTCTAATTTCTGTTAAATATAGTACAATATTATCAGATTTTAGAAAATGTTTCAATGGTTAATTTGAAAAACCCCTCACATAACAAAATAAACGATTTACTTAGTTTGTATATTGATATTTTTTACATATTTTCGACTCTTTGCTCTTGTAAATTTTTAAAATTATGGAAAAAATTAAATCATCGGAATTAATCATTAATTCTGACGGAAGTGTTTTTCACTTACACCTTAAACCAGAGCATCTTGCCGATACGATTATTTTGGTAGGTGATCCTGGACGTGTTGAATTAGTCGCCAGTTATTTTGATAGTGTAGAATGCACGATATCAAATCGCGAATTTGTAACTAAAACCGGAAGTTATAATGGGAAAAGATTTTCTGTTCTTTCCACTGGAATTGGCACCGACAATATAGATATCGTTGTTAACGAATTAGATGCCTTGGTAAATATCGATTTGGAAACGCGAACTCCAAAAAAAGAACACAAAACATTAAATTTAGTTCGAATTGGAACTTCCGGAGCACTTCAAGGAAATATTCTTGTAGATTCATTTTTACTTTCGAACAAGTCCATTGGTTTTGATGGTATGCTTAATTTTTATGCAAATAGAGATTCTGTATCCGAATTGGATTTTGAGGAAGCATTTAAAAAGTTTGTGAATTGGGATAAAAAATTAGCTTCTCCATATGTGGTTTCTGCATCTAAAAAACTAATAAATATTTTAGATGGCAGCGACATGACCAGAGGTGTTACGATCTCTGCTAACGGATTTTACGGTCCTCAAGGAAGAGTTCTTCGCCTTCAGACTCTTGATCCTGATTTAAATGATAAAATTGAGAAGTTTGAGTACAAAGGTGAAAAAATCACCAATTATGAAATGGAAAGTTCTGCTATATTTGGGCTTTCGGCGATGTTAGGACATGAGTCGGTTGCTGTTTGTGCAATAATTGCCAATAGAATTAATAAAGATGCAAGTAAAGACTACCAACCAACAATAAAAAGACTAATTAAAACCGTTTTAAACCGACTAAGCAAATAGCTTTCATGCTTATAATCAAAGATTTAACCTGCAAGATTGTTTTTTCTTGCGGGTTTTACTATATTTGGCAAGGACAAAAGCGAATGTTATGAATAAGAATAAATTAGAAGCTCTATTATCCTTACTAGACGATCCTGATAAAGAAATTCATAAACGTATTAAAAAAGAATTAATAGAGTTGCCTGTTAGTACCATTCCACAACTGGAAGATTCCTGGTTAGAATCCAAGAGTCCTCTATTTCAGGAAAGATTGGAAATGGTAATCAACAAAATTCAGTTCAATAATGTAAAAAGTGAACTTATTAATTGGAGTTCCGATGAAAAACCGAACTTAATTGAAGGAGCTATTCTGATAAACAAGAGTTGTAATCCAAACCTTTTAACAGATCCAATTCGCAAAACCATTCTGAAAATAAAACATGATGTAGAGTTAGAAATAAGTGATAATCTTACACCACTGGAAAAAATTAAGATTCTAAATCATTTTTTCTACAACATATACAACTATCAAGCTCTATCTCCGAATCAACCTACCAATTGGGATGGTGATATTGGAACTGTTTTATCACAAAAACACGGTAATTATATAATTCTTGCAATTATATATGCAGGCATAGCCCAAGAACTGGATATTCCTGTGTATGGCATAAATCTTCCAGGCAGTGTTCTGCTATGCTATATTGATGAATCACCTGCTAAATCGAAGAAAAAGAAGAAGAAGAACTCCGATTCAATTCTATTTTACATCAACCCTATAGATAAAGGAGCCGTATTTGGTATGAAAGATTTACAACATATTATATCAGCTAAAAAAATTGAAAACAAAGATCAATTCTACAAATTAGCTTCCAACACAAGCATGATTAAAAGACTGGTGCAACATGAAATTAATGTGTATAAAAAACTGAATTTGACGAGTTACATTCCCAACTTTAAAGATCTATTCCGATCCCTATAAAAAAAAGGCCCGTTTCTTTACGAAACGAGCCTTTCACCATTACTTATATTTTTACTTCGCGTAATTAATCGCTCTTGTTTCACGTATTACAGTAATCTTAACCTGACCAGGGTAGGTCATTTCATCCTGAATCTTTTGAGCAATATCTAATGATAATGTTTCAGCTTCCTTGTCAGAAACTTTGTCGCTGCCAACTATCACTCTTAATTCTCTACCTGCCTGAATTGCATATGTCTTAAGCACACCAGGATGAGATAAAGCCAGATTCTCAAGATCTTTCAATCTCTTGATATATGATTCTACAATTTCTCGTCTTGCTCCAGGACGTGCACCAGAAATAGCATCGCAAGCCTGAATAATTGGAGAAATCATTGATGTCATTTCAATTTCATCATGGTGAGCTCCAATTGCATTACAGATATCCGGCTTCTCTTTATACTTCTCAGCCAATTTCATACCTAAAATTGCATGTGGCAACTCAGGCTCTTCATCCGGCACCTTTCCAATATCATGCAACAGACCAGCACGTTTTGCTCTTTTTGCATTCAAACCAAGCTCTGTAGCCATAATTGCACAAAGATTAGCTGTTTCTCTTGAATGCTGTAATAAATTTTGTCCGTAAGATGAACGATACTTCATTTTACCAACCAAACGAATCAATTCAGGATGCAATCCATGAATACCTAAATCAATTGCAGTACGCTTACCGGTTTCTATAATTTCTTCTTCAATCTGCTTACGAACCTTATTTACGACTTCCTCAATTCTTGCAGGGTGAATACGTCCATCGGTAACTAATTGGTGTAAAGCCAATCTTGCAATTTCCCGTCTTATCGGATCAAAACCAGAAAGAACAATAGCCTCAGGAGTATCATCTACAATTATTTCGATACCGGTAGCAGCCTCTAAAGCACGAATATTTCTACCTTCTCTACCAATAATTCTACCTTTAATTTCATCCGATTCAATATGGAAAATTGTAACTGAATTTTCAATTGCTGTTTCTGTTGCTACTCGTTGAATTGTTTTAACAACTACTTTTTTTGCTTCCATGTTAGCGGTCATTTTGGCTTCTTCCATGATTTCATTCACGTAAGACATTGCCTCAGTTTTCGCTACATCACGCATAGAATCGATCAATTGAGTTTTAGCTTCCTCTCCGGACAAACCAGAGATTTTTTCTAATTGATCGATTTGTTGCTTTTTAGCCTTTTCCAATTCATCTGATTTTCTTTCTACCAAATCAATCTGAACGGTCAAATTTTCCCGTACTACATCAACTTCTTTTTTCTTACGCTGAAATTCGTCTATTCTTTGTGTTAAAGCATTTTCTCTCTGCCTAAATTTAGTTTCAGAAGAAAGTAATTTGTTATTTCTTGAGTTAATTTGCTTTTCGTGATCAGTCTTTAATTGGAAAAACTTCTCTTTTGCCTGAAGAATCTTATCTTTTCTGATCACTTCCGCTTCCGATTTCGCATCTCTAATTATTGAGCTACTCTTAGTTTTAAGAGTTTTTTGCAAAACAAAGTAAGAAATAACGCCACCGCCAATAAACGCAATAGACCCTATTATTATTTCAATCATATCATAGAATATTAAGTCAAAATTATTATATTATATAAAACGTAACCCGCACCATCACTCAGGCTTACAACATCAACATTTAATAGTCCTCTTGTATCTTACCATAAGATACAAGAAAAATGACTAGAAAACATTACAGTTCAATCAGCCTAAGAAATAATGCGGGTTACTCTTTCCTAATTAAAGGAATGTAAACTACTCTTTATCTAAAAATTCTCTTAACTCCTGCTCCATTGCCTCGATCTCTTCAAAAACCGGTGAAACATCAGTTTTATTTTCCGCTTCGATAACCTTAATTACATACTGTAATGAGGCCATTGCTAAAAAATCCTGAGTATCTTTATCTTTATATCGTTGTTTGTATTGCAATACTTTCTCATTAATCATTTTTGCAGCTTTCCGGATAACCTCTTCCTGACTTCGATCTATCTTTAAAGGATAAAACCGATCCGCAACATTAACTCTTATTGAAAGTTTTTCGTCCATAAACAAATTCTACCTGTTTAAAAGAGCAATACATTTATCAATCTCCCGCACAATTCGGTTAATATTAACCTTAGCCTCTTGCGAATCTCCACTATTCGCTGTAAATGTTTTGGCTAACTTTAATGTATTGTATTGATGGTCGAGTTCTCCTCTTTCTCTTTTCAGAATTTCAATCTTTTCCATGAGTTCCAATTTCTCAAGAATTAAAGATTCTTTTTCTTGTTTAGATTTTTGGTACAACGAAATAAGCTCTGAAATTTTCCCTTTCAAACTATTTATTATTTCGTTTGGCTCTCGATCCATCATTCAAATTTTTCTTTTACAAAATTAACATTGCTGAGAAGATTATCAAATATATTAGTTTGTATTTTGTAAATCATTTCAGAAAAAACCGGTTTTTTTGTAGTTTTGATAATCCTTTCACTAAACCAGCATTTATAATATGAAGATAACCAGAACATACACAATTATCAGCCTGATTTTACTACTTTTTTTATTTTCTAAACAAATATATTCTCAGAACTTAAAATTCCCTCAAAATTATTTTCGCTCACCTGTTGATTTCAACATCACTCTTGCTGGTAATTTTGCCGAACTTCGTAACAATCACTTTCATTCCGGTATTGATATCAGAACTTTTACAACGGGTAAAAAAGTATATGCTATTGCTGATGGCTTTATTAGTAGAATTAAAATTTCTTCAGGTGGTTATGGGAGAGCTATTTATATTGATCACCCAAATGGCTATACCTCAGTTTTTGCACACCTGGATCATTTCAACGCTGCTATCGAAGAATTTGTTAAAGCACATCAATACAAAAACAAATCTTTCGAATTTGATTTAACTCTTAAAAAAAATCAAATTGAAATTAAAAAAGGAAGTATTATTGCTTTTTCGGGAAATACGGGTTCTTCTGCCGGACCACATTTGCATTTCGAAATAAGAGATACTCAATCGGAACATCCTCTTAATCCCTTATTTTTTGGTTTCAAAATAAAAGATACTACGCCCCCTAAAATATTTAACTTTTATGCATACCCGCTCGATTCAATAAGTAATGTAAATGGTTTTAACAGCAGACAAAGTTTCCCTGTAACCTATTACAATAATGCATATCATTTAAAAGGCGATCCTAAAATGAAATTTCTGGGAAACATTGGTTTTGCTCTCGAAACCAACGATTATATGGATAATACCTGGGGGAAATGTGGAATATTCGACCTAAAAATGAAAATTAATGACAGTTTAATATCAAGTTATTCTTTTAAAGAATTTTCATTTGATGAATCCAGATACATAAACAGCCATATGGATTACGAATTAAACACAACTAAGAATAAACGCATACATAAGACTTATAAAGAGCCTAATAATAAACTTAGCATATATTCTAAGATGAAAAATAATGGAATTTATCATTTTAAGAAGAATATTAATTATAAAATAGACTTCCTTGTTTCAGACGCAAACGGTAACAAAAGTAAGCTTAGAGTCTACGCAAAGGGAAATCAGATCGAAAAAGTATTCCCAAGAGAAGATTATGAAATGCGAATGAACTACGGCAAAGAAAATATTTTCAAAGCCGAAGATTTAGAAGTGAAATTTCCAAAAAATAGTTTTTACTCAACAATTCCATTTACCTATTCTGTTGAACAAGATTCAAACTATCTTTCTAAGATTCATTTAATCCATAATGAATACATTCCTGTTCATAAATTTTATACGATATCCATTAAGCCAAATCACATCCCAAGCGGGAAATCAGACAAGCTATTTATTACTCGAATAAATGACAAAGGCAAAACTTCATACGAAGGGGGAATTTATTTCGATTCTTCGGTAAAAACCAAGACTCGGTCTTTTGGGAAATTTGCAGTATCCATAGATACTATTCCCCCAACAATTAAGGCCAGAACCAATTTTAAATTAAAGAGCTTAAATGGACAAAAATCAATTCGCTTTAGAATAACAGATGAGCTGTCAGGCATAAAATCATATGAAGGATTGATTGATGATAAATGGGTACTGTTTGAATATGATGCTAAAAATGATCATTTATTTTATGTTTTTGATAAGCGAAGATTGATTTCAAAGAAAAAACATCAATTACAAGTAAAGGTGAGAGATCAACTTGGAAATCAAAAAATATTTAAAACCGATTTTGTTTGGTAATCCATTTTGCACATTCAAGATCCTCAATTTAGAACAAAAATAGGTACTAAACACTTTAGATAGTCTGGTAAATCAAGACTTTTGTCATTTTTATCTACTGTTTTTTTTCTATTTTTGTACGACCGAAAACGATTTAATTCAGTATTGAATACATTTAAAATAGTTAAACATGAAAAAGATTTTTGTAGTTGCTGCTCTCCTTATATTGGTGTCTGCTTTTTCAACTCCAAGTGCCAGTGCATGTACTAATTACCTAATAACCCGTGGAGCTTCCACGGATGGTTCTAATATGATTACCTATGCAGCCGATTCGCATGTATTATATGGAGAACTCTATTTTCGTCCGGCTGCAGATTGGCCGGAAGGAACAATGATAGATGTTTACGAATGGGATACAGGAAAATTTCTTGGTGAAATACCACAAATTCCGCATACTTACTCAGTAGTGGGTAATATGAATGAATTTCAATTAGCCATTGGTGAAACAACTTATGGTGGACGCTCAGAATTAGGATCTCAAGAAGGTGCTGTTATTGATTACGGTAGCCTGATTTATCTTACACTTCAGAGAGCTAAAAATGCACGTGAAGCAATTAAAGTGATGACTGATCTTGTAGAGACTTATGGATATTACAGTTCGGGAGAGTCTTTCTCTATTGCTGATGCAAATGAAGTTTGGATTTTAGAACTGATTGGTAAGGGTAATGGTGAAAAGGGTGCAGTTTGGGTTGCTCGTATGATTCCTGACGGATATGTTAGTGGTCATGCAAATCAAGCAAGAATCACTACTTTCCCATTAGAAGGTAAAACATCTATTTCTTCGGATAAGATGGATAAAATTTTCAATTCGGAAGTTCAAAATGTTTATGCAAAAGACGTTATTTCATTTGCCAAAGAAAAAGGATTCTATCCTAGAGATGGTAAAAATAAAGATTTTAGTTTTTCAGATACTTATGCTCCGGTTGATTTTGGCGGTGCCAGATTTTGCGAAATAAGAGTTTGGTCTTTCTTTAATGATGTTAAAGAAGGAATGGATCAGTATTTTGACTATTGCAAGGGTAATGTAGAACATGATGACAAGGGCTATGCTACTAACAGAATGCCTTTGTGGATTAAACCCGACCACAAAATAAATGTACTTGAGGTGATGGATTTCATGAGAAATCACCTTGAAGGTACTGAATTAGACATGTCTAAGGATATGGGAGCAGGACCTTACGGAAATCCATACAGATGGAGACCTTTAACCTGGAAAGTAGATGGTGTTGCGTATTGCAACGAACGTGCTACTGCAACCCAACAAACCGGATTCTCATTTGTTACACAGAGTAGAAACTGGTTACCTGATGCTGTTGGTGGAATTAACTGGTTTGGTGTAGATGATGCATCCTCTTCAGTTTATTTTCCAGTATATTGTGGAATTACAAGAGTTCCTGAGACTTTCGCTGTAGGAAACGGAAAAATGATGGATTTCACCAGCAAATCTGCATTTTGGGTATTTAATCAGGTTAGTAATTTCGCCTATACCCGCTATAACGAAATACATCCTGAAATTGCAATTAAACAGAAAGCTTTAGAAACGAAATACCTTGCATTCACCAATATTATAGACCTTGCTGCTGAAGAAATGTTTAAGCAGAACAAAACAACAGCAATTGAATTCTTAACGGATTTCTCTTGCAACCAAGGAAATAACCTAGTTGAGGAATGGAAAGATTTCTATGCTTACCTTTTCGCGAAATTTATGGACGGAAACATCAAAGAAAAAGATGGAAACAAGCAAAATCCGAAAATGAAACAACCTGGTTATAGTAAAGAGTTTTACAAGACAATTGTAAAAACAACAGGCGACAAACTAAAAGTTGTTGGTGATTCTCACTAGCATCAATTATTATTAATATGAAAAGGAACCTTTCGGTTCCTTTTTTTTATTCGATCAAATATCTTAATCATCTATATATTACCAGCTTTTAATAATTACGTCATAAAATTTTAATGTACTAAACATCCTATATAAAAAAATACATTATTAAGATGGTGGTATAGATATTTTTACTAATTTTGTCGCGAATTCGTGCGTAATCTCTGACATGGTAATAGATGAATATGTTTACATTGCGTTCGTGAACTATAACAAATAAGACAATGGATTTAATTAAAATTGCAGAAGAAGCTTTCGCTACAGGTACTCAAACTCCTGAATTTAAAGCAGGGGATACTATTAGTGTTTCGTACAAAATTAAAGAGGGAAACAAAGAAAGAATCCAGATTTTTAGAGGTGTTGTTATTCAGGTTAAAGGTGCTGGTACAACAAAAACTTTCACAATCAGAAAAATGTCTGGTAACATAGGTGTTGAAAGAATCATTCCACTTAGCTCTCCATTAATCGACAAAATCGAAGTGAATAAAAGAGGTAGTGTTAGAAGAGCAAGAATTTACTATATTCGTGCACTTACAGGTAAAAAAGCTAGAATCAAAGAAAAAAGATTCTAATTTACACTTATCTAAAAAATATAAAAGCTTTCCAAATTGGAAAGCTTTTTTTGTGTCTTACTATTTTATCAAAATTACACACCTACATAATTTAAGGATTATACAAATCAGGCATCTCTCCATTAGTAATAATCTCCTCCCGATTACTTCCATCAGTATCCATGATCCAAATGCTTTTAACACCTTTATTGTTATTTAAAACATTCATAAAAACGATTTTACCACCAGTAGCTGTGAACCGAGCTTGCAGATCATTTGTCCCATCTGGTTTATCATCACCAGACAAATTCACAAAATTGGTTCCATCAATATTTACAGAATAAATTTTAGCATTTAATTGTCTGCCGTCATCATCTTGAAATAAAGAATCCAAAGAAAAAATAACTTTTGTACCGTCAGTTGAAAAATGAGGACTCGAAATTGTTCCTTCCAGATTTCCCACAAGTAAAAACAGATTTGAACCATCTGGGTCCATCAAATAAATTTCATTGTCATAAGGCTTCTCCCCTTGAGTAAGGACAGCAATTTTTTCTTGTGAGGCATTATTAAAATGATCGCTCCAGTCGCAAGACTTAAAATGACGATTTACAGGAGCATTCGCAATTTTATTTTCACCAGTACCATTATAATTTATAGTATAAAGACTTCCGTAGTGTCCATAAAGAATTTGATCCCCTTCCGGAGACCAAACAAAGCCAGTTCCATTATTGTTATAACTAGCTACGGGCTTATCGTTAGTCACTTTCATCACATTTTCCCCTTTCGGATTCATTGTATAAATATGATATTCACCAGACACATTAGAAGAATACGCTATCAATTCCTCATTAGGTGATATTCTAGGTGAAACTTCACTTCCACCATCCTTAGTTAGTCGAACCAAATGATTATCAGCCAAATCCCATGAATATACATCTCTACTTCCTAAGGTATCCTTCACAAACAAATAACCATTCTCAGGAAAGTCTTCCGTGCTAAACTTCCATTCCCGGCCTTCTGTTTTATAGCTGGCTCTATTGCTGGCATCTACCTTCCAACGATAATTAGTTTCAAATTTCAGATTTACAGCAACAAAAGTTGTATCCATAATACCTTCAGCAATTGTATCACCAACAAATTCCCCATCTTCATAAAGAATAACATCAAAAAATAAGGTATCCCCTTTTTCCGTTTCCCCATTGTTCCAGACCAATTCAACCTCAGTTTGTAAATCCACACTTGCATCAAGAGGTGTCACATACACAGCTTCACCTGGTGCGACAGTCTCATCAGGTGCAATTTGCATCACTACCTGCATTACGTTTTCTTGTCCTTCGCGAACTTTAACACTAGTACTTACTGCAGTATAGTCTTCCTTTTTGGCACTAACCGTATAATCACCTACTTCCACATCTTCGATTGCAAAGTAGCCCACAGAATCTGTCGTAACAGATGTCGTTCCTGGATTAGTGGTTATACTAACCCCTTCCATTGGCAAACTCCCATTCTCTTCGGAAGTTTTTACTGTACCACTTATCGAACCAAACAAATCCGGATCAATGGTACCTTCATTACAGGAAAAAATTATTGCAGACAGACAAAGCAGTATTATAAATCTAGAGAGTAGGTAGAATTGTCGCATATATATATATTGTCAATTTTATTTTTCTTTAAATTAATAATTATCTCCATGGAAAACAACCGAATCTTGAGCAACTATTATCTTATCATGATAAACTAACAATCTGGCAATTAATTTATCACCTTTTCTAAGATTCATTCTTGATTCAGAAAGAGAAGTAATTTTATTCTGAGCAGCGATAAAAGCACCTTTCTGTAAAGAATTAGACTCCCCTAATCTCCCTTTTTTGGTAATTTTAAGAACATAACTTAATGACAAATCTTTATCTCCGTTGTTTAGAAGCATTGCCTTTAACGACAGGTTCGGAAGTTCTCCCTCAATATCAATCCATACTTTTACGGGCAACTGTTTCTCTATATTTAATACATTAAAACAGAAATACAGACTACTAAAAATGATCAATTTCGATATCATTCTCAATTTAATTAATTAATCTATTCTAAATTTATTTAATATTTAACTGTGAATCAATATAAAGTCCGTTAAATTACTTTAATAACTTCAAAAAAAAGTACCTATTTCCTAAATTATCTTAAAAAAAAGGGATGCCTATAAAAGGCATCCCATCATTTTAAACCTGCTCTGTATTCACAAACCACTTTTTATTATCAAATTCATTCCTGCCTGCTGAATAATGGCCAACTGTTTATAACTAAATTGATTTAAAATCAATTTATTTTTATCTCCTGATTGTATTACCGAAACTTTAGTTTCAGCATTTACAGCATCAACTACACCATTATTTAATTGGTTTAGAACCTGATCTTCAATATTATAATTTTGGTCTAATAAATTACCGAAGCAAAATACGAACAGAGCAAACCATAAATATTTCCGAATAATTAACGACACAGTAGGTTTGTGAAAAACTATTAGAGTAAAAAAATCCCGCCGAAGCGGGATTTTTTCACTATTAAATATTTTAAATTATGGACCTACAAAGATCGTTCCGGCATTTCCTTGCTGAGTTACAGCGAAGTTATCATTACCATCCTGAATAACTAAACCAAAGTGGTCGTTACCAACTTGTTCAAGGAATGAAGTATTGTCATCTCCAAACTGAAAGGTTAATCCTGTATTGTCATCACCTGTTTGAATAATTGTTGCACTATTTCTAGCCCCAACAATCTGACCAATCACAGCAACGTTATCATCACCTAATTGTAAGATGTCAGCCAAACTTTCTTCTTGAGCAACCTGAAATACCAAACCACTGTTATCATCACCTCTTTGCTCAACAAAAGCTTCATTATCAGATCCTCCAAATTGTCCAACAAATGCAAAGTTATCCTCTCCTTTTTGGTATACATCAGCTTTATTCTTCATGCCACCAATCTGAACAACTACAGCTAAGTTACTATAATCTCTCTGAACAACTTTTGCTTTATTTTTAGTTCCAAACAACTGAGAAACATAAGCTCTGTTAAAAGCTCCTTTTTGGTTAACTCTTGCTTTGTCCCCTGTACCAAACATCTGTGTTACATCAGCAAAATTTCTGTAACCTTTCTGTTTTACTACTACCTTACCATCAACTTCTCCAATTTGCTCAACATATGCCCAGTTACGTGCACCCATTTGAGTTGTTTTAGCATCATTACCGCTTCCGCCAATTTGAACAGTTCTTGCTCGGTTAGCCCAACCATTTTGAGTAATAGAAGCATCGTTATCAGTTCCTCCTAACTGGAATGTTGAAGCTCTGTTAAAATAACCATTTTGGTGAATAGCAGCACTATTCGAATATCCACCTAATTGTGTTGTAGAAGCTCTGTTAAACGCTCTTAACTGAGTAATAGAAGCATTATTAAAACTTCCACCTAACTGAGTTGTCCTTGCTAAATTACGGAAACCCCACTGATTAATAAATGCATGGTTATGATCTCCACCTACTTGTAAAGTCCTTGCACGATTTGCAATTCCTACCTGAAGGATTTCAGCAGTTGACAAGTAAGTATACAGTTGAGTAATAGATGCAGAGTTCATTAATCCAAACTGAGCAACCATTGCAGAACTAAGGAAACCCATTTGATACACGGTACTATTATTAAAAGCACCTACTTGTAGTACACCAGCACTATTACCAAAGTTACCCTGTAGTATAGAAGAATAATTTGCTAATCCAACTTGCATTGCTGTTGCTGAATTAAATAATCCATACTGAGTAATATCAGACATATTGAAAAGTCCGTACTGAGTAGCAGAAGCCGAATTTGCAAGGCCTAATTGCATTATGCCTGAAAAGTTAGCAAGTCCCATTTGATCAACAACGGCAGAATTAAAAAATCCTACTTGATCTACATAAGAACTGTTAAACAAACCCAGTTGCGTTACATCAGCCATGTTTCCAACAAGAAACTGATCAACTGAAGAGTAATTAGCCAAGCCTGTCTGATCAACAGTTGCACCATTCCATAGTCCAAGTTGATCTACATCGCTACTATTAAACCAGCCTACCTGAGTTACGCCAGCAGTGTTTAGCCAACCTGTTTGATTGACATTCGAATTGTTTACCTGTGTAAATGCAGAAGATCCTGCAAAAACGACAGCTACAAATAAAAATAAAAATTTTTTCATGGTTGAATTTTTTAAAGGTTTAAAGTGAATTAATTTTAAAAATCAATTTTAAAGGTTTAAGAACTCTGACAGATCAAATAATGCACTTACAGCATCCTTCAATCTTTTTATCTAAATTAAGAAAAAGCCTTTCCAACTAGCTATGTTTTTACACAAACGGCACTGATTTAGTGATTAAACCAAGTCTCTTTTATGCTAATCTTTATTCATTCTAAAAAAGAATAAGAAAACTTAAACAAAAGTTTAAGGAGTATTAAATTCCAATAATGAAAAAACCACCAAAATTGAGATTTTATTCAATTTTGGTGGTTTTAAATATTATAAATCAATAAATCATTGAATACAATTTTAGAATCCGTTATACTGACTTACGGTTGCTGTATTACCATTACCATATTGAGTAACTACTGACGAATGACCATAACCATTCTGGTAAACATTTACAGTATTGTTGCTACCGATTTGTAATGTAGCTGAGGAGTTGTAATCACCAACTTGATATGTTTCAGCGATGTTATTTTCACCGAATGCTTGAGCAGATAAAGCCAAATTATTATCACCATCCTGATAAATCACTGCAGAACTGTTTTGAACTTCATACTGTCCGATTGCGGCCATATTACCATTACCAATCTGTAATATTCCTGCAAAAGTATTTGAGGTTTCCAACTGTCCTATTAAGGCAGCATTCTCTTCACCAATTTGTAAAACTCCAGCATAACTTCCAGAATTATTTTTCTGATAAATTAAAGCGTCATTATCGTCACCAAACTGTCCAATGTAAGCAGTAGTATATTCATTATCAATTTGCTTAATCGTTGCGTCATTACCTTTACCATACTGAGATACAGTAGCTTTATTAAACTTACCACCTTCTTGATAAACGTAAGCATCATTCATTTTACCATACTGATTAACAACAGCTGCATTAACAAAACCACCTAATTGATAAACTGAAGCTTCATTCTTTTTACCCCTTTGGTATACATCTGCATCATTAAAAACACCACCAGCTTGTAAAATTTCAGCAGTATTCATTTTTCCTCTTTGTGAAATTGCAGCATCATTAAAAGCACCACCAATTTGTGCAATTACAGCAAGATTACTGCGTCCTCTTTGGTTTACATCTGCATCATTAAAAACTCCACCAACCTGTCCGGTTACTGCAACATTGCTTTTTCCACGTTGCATTATAGTAGAATTATTAAAAGCTCCGCCATACTGAGCAGCATATGCTTCATTTCCTTTACCTTTTTGATTTACATCAATTTTATTTAAGAAACCGCCAACCTGATACGTCCATGCAAAGTTTTCTTTACCTTTCTGCATAACAACAGAGCTATTTCCCATTCCAAAAAACTGATCAACAAGTGCAGTATTCATTTGACCTCTTTGAGAAACTTCAGCATTGTTGTATCGACCTGCAAACTGATTTACAAGAGCATAATTACCATATCCATGCTGATCAACCAAGGCACTATTTTTATAGGTAAAAGTTTGATATACATCAGCACTATTCAAAGTACCCCACTGGCTAATTGTTGCCTTATCATATCTACCTCCAGTTTGCATAACATTCGCTGAATTTAAAAAACCAAACTGAAATACATTAGCAGTTTCAGAATAACTTAAAAACTGACTAATAGTAGATAGGTTAAAAAAACCAAATTGATCTACATATGCTTTATTATAAGATCCCCAAAACTGAGTGATATAAGATGCATTAAATCCTACTTGGTCAACTTCAGCAAGATTGTAACTACCTACTTGTAACGCTTTTGAGAAATTAGTCATAGACTGAGTTGCATAATACTCATTCCCGACACCATACTGATCTAAAAATGACATATTTAAAAAACCAGACTGATTAACTTCGGCAATATTATCATCGCCATTTTGATAAATGTCATTAATATTAAAAACACCTACTTGTTGTACTGTAGCTGAATTGGCATTTCCAACTTGATTAACATTGGATTGGTTAATTTGGGCAAACGAAACAAGCCCTGTACATAGGGCTGCTAAAAAAGTGAATAAAATCTTCTTCATGGTTTAAAAATTTTTAAGGTTTAAAGTGAATAGATCAGGTTTCCCTGAAAAAGTTTTCCTAAATTTGGTTATGGTTGATAATGATTAATTGATTTATGTTTTCAAATACAATTAAATGTAGAGAGATCTATTGAATATATCATATTCGATTACATTAAACACCACATTTATATGATGAATAACAAGAAGTAATTGACGAAGATCTATATAAGTTATAGATCTAACATAAAAGATTAAAAAAAATTAAACAATCCACCTCAGGATACTAATAGTCAGTAAATTATAAACATCGAAGCTCGAAAAATAAAAAAATAAAAAAAGGCCGGATAAATATCCGGCCTTGTTAATAACTTATTACTATTTTATTCAGTAGAAACAGGTTTAATTACTGCTTTTTTTCGTATTTTTTCTTTTCTGTTTTTGTTCTTTTTATTTCGATCCCAAATCTTATCAAAATAAAAGTTTAGACCAATTTTTCCTTCCCAGAAATAATCATTAAAATTCCCCTGTTCTTTCCCATCTATATTGTCATCAAAAATATAATGATTCAGTATAGAAAAATTTAATCCTATTCTATCATTAAATATAAATTCGACTCCAGCACCATACAAGGCTTGGGTATAAACAGAATTTGAAATATCAATTGCATATATTGACTTATCATGTTCTGAAAACACACCAAAACCACCTTCAATATACGGTGTCCAATCTTTATAAGGTAATAATCGATATTTAGCTGTTACATCAAGCGAATTATATGTCTTTTGAAAATAATCAGTTGTTGCTAAATCCCCTCTACTAAAATTAAGACCAAACTGAAAAGCCGATTGGGTATCGTATAATAAAGACACACCAGCCATAGCTTCCATTTCTGTATGTTTATAATCTCCCATATATAACCATGATCCGGCATTAAAACCTAAACCAAACTTACGACGGCGCGGAGTAATTAACTGGTCGAAGAAATCTGATCCTTGATTATCTTCTTTGCTCTCAACATATTTAGTAATTATATCCGAATTAATTTCTTCAGGATTCTTTAAGTCCCAAAGACCTTCTATCACACCTTCGATAATTAAAGATTCAACAGCCTTCTCTATAGCCTCTTTAACAGCCATTTCAGATGGCTCATTATAAGTAAAGCCAACTTCCGCCTCAAGAAGGCGTTTAAATTTCACATATCTAAAAATACTAGCATCCAATTTTTGAGAAAGAATCA
The DNA here is from genome assembly GCA_016760525.1 of Labilibaculum sp. Lineage (GTDB taxonomy): Bacteria > Bacteroidota > Bacteroidia > Bacteroidales > Marinifilaceae > Labilibaculum. Next base: position 36,803 of record JAESUW010000040.1, on the reverse strand, counting down.
TTTTTGAAGTATACACGGTCTTTAAAATTCGACCATTGCTAGTAGATATTGCACGAAGATATACTGTAACTCTATCTTGTCGGTACTGCCCGGAAGCACCAGCACCAAAATATTTCAAACCAGCACCTCCAGTCAATACATTGGCATCGTAACTAATAACTCCTCCTTCTAATACCAAACCGGCAAACAAGAGAGGTGGTAACAATTGAGAACTTTCTGTTTGACCGGCATAATTTGCACGACTTGATCGTATAATTTTTCGCTCATTGAGTAAATTAGACAGACCTTCTCTTTCAATAGGAATAAACCAACCCGATTCTTCAATTGCTTTTAAGAGTATGGATGTGGTTCCTTGGGTTACAGCAGTTGACCAGTTAGCACCGCTTTCGGAAGGTTTATATTGCCCGGTTTGATCGCGAAACTTATAAACAGCAGCAACAATCTTCTCTTTTGGTTCGGGTAGACTAACCAAACTTTTTCTAGCAGGCGTTTCAGCGCCAATTTCTGCTCTTTGCTCGCTTAAGGGTTGATTAAAATAGGGAACACATCCATTAATGAGAAGTAGTAAAATTAGAATACTATAGTAGTGGCGTATACATTTAAACATATAGAGAGAATTATTAGGTAACTTTCAATTTATTAATAACTTGGGATAACAACGTTCGTATAATTTCCTGTCGTTATATCCTGAATATTAACGGTAACACCACTTCCATCCTCAAATATATCAACCTGGTAATTCCCAAGGTTATAAGAACCAGTTTCGAGCTCATTATTATCCCCAAAAATAGAATTCACCAATTTACTTGACAGTTGATTCAAAATTTGTCGATTTAAATTGTCTTGAAAATCATCCAAAGGATCTTTATTTAAAGCATCATCAGCATTAGGATCTTCAATTCTATTTTGCTGAGTAGCAGAATTCAACAACCAATTGTAATTATACTGATCACCTCCAAAAGAGGAATTTATTGGTTTGTATACAAAATCCTGTGCTTTCGATTCAGTTGGCAATAATAAACTCAGAAAAGACAAGACAAATACTATTTTTATAATATTCATGATTTACAATTTAAGGTTTAAAACAGTCCCGTTCCTTGTTGATCTTCATCTTCAAGTTGGGCCTTCATTTTCTCGTAATTATTTAAGTACTGCATTGCCTTTTGATTTGCGTATTGAGACATTTGTTCCAATACTTCATAACGCGGCTGCACTCTTTGTTTAAATATTTCCGTTTCATTTACTAAAATAATAATTTGAGTTGCCAATCCCGGCAAAACCATTTCTTTAACTGTAATGGTATAATTTTTCGCCTTTTGCGGCGCAACCCAAATGGAAAAAAACATATCATAGAAATCTCGTCCTACTTTGGTCATTGTTTCATCCATAACCAAACCGTCAATTTCCATCTTAGAACCAACCTTTTCATAGGACGTATTTTTTTCTATGATATCATCCAAAGTTTTTTGAAGAATCTTTAATGTTTTTACAGAATCACTTTCAACTTCCTGTCCTTTCATTTCCGGTAGTGAAACAAAAAACATAAAAAGGAAAATAAATACAATACTTCTATAAAAAAATCTCATTTTAATCTCAATAAAATCAATGATTACTACTATATAAATATATCATTTCTAAATTTAATATCATAACAATAATAATTTCATTAGACTTCTCTTAAGAAATCTTAACTTTTGTTAACCAGTTAAAAATTATTAAACTCCAAATCTCTGATAATCACATTGATTAAACATACAAGCCTTTAAAATTTAGGACATCGAACAGCACGTATTCTTCTCTTCTTTCTTAAAAAATGAGTTCCTGAACAAGAAGTTTTTGCCTTTCCCAACAAATAAGTAAGTGATATTTCGTGAGCTCCAGAATTGGTTTTAACCAAATTTGAGATCACATAATCATAAGAATAACCAATTCTGATATTATCTGTCTGGTAACCAATCAAAACAATAAACGCATCAAAATCGAAAGATAAGTTTTGACGAAACCATGCACCAACCACCCAATTACTTCGAGATAAATACAAACCGTAGTTCATTTGTTCAAAATCGAGCTGTCTTTGATATAATACATTGGGTGATATTGAAAAATTACTCTTCATTAATCCACGGGAATACCCCATAGGAATACTTGCACCTGCATGTACAGTATACTTGCGAGGCAAAACGGCCACATTTTGTACTGAATTAAAGGCCTCATTAGGTTCTGAGAGATGATCAACAACTCCTCCAAAATAAAAATTCTTATAATTTACAATGATCCCCATGGAAAAATCCCAGTATGATTTACTCAAATTGCTTGGTTGAATTTCTCTGGATGGATAAATTACTCCATATAATGGATCAATCATATCCGAAAACACAAATGATTCCCAATCTAATTTACGTTGAATAAAATTAGCCTTCAGCCCAACGTTCACAGATAAGGTCCTGTTGATATCCAAAGAATATGAATACAGACCTGCTGCCATTGTTGTTTTTATCGCCCCTTGTCCCTGATTATCTTGAAGAACCAATATTCCCAAACCACCGTTCATTAAATCAACAAATTGATCATAGGACGCACTATAAGTTACAAAAGGATGGTTATTTTGCGGCCATTGATTTCGATATGACATGCCAACAGTAGGAACATATTCTGATCCAGCAAATGCAGGATTAAGGTAGAGTCGATTTGCATAAAATTGTGAAAACTCAACGTCCTGAGCCTTAACCAATGAAGTCAACAGCAAACAACCGACGATATAAATAAGCCTCCATTTCACCATTTTATCGAATTAAAGAAACATTGCCATCCTGGCGGGCTTTCCCATTAATAATTAGAATCCAAACATATACTCCCGTATTTGCTTTCTTCCCTTTATAGGTACCATCCCACCCTTGGCCTAAATCAGTAAATTCATATATTAATTCACCCCAACGATTGTAAATAAACATTTCAATATCTTCATCTGCAATATCACCAGTAATTGATGGTCCAAAAGTATCATTTACACCATTTCCATCTGGTGTAAAAGCATTAGGCACATATATTCGATACCTATCCATATATACCATAATGGAATCAAAGCCAACACAACCGTTCACATCTGCATATTCAAGAGTGTACTTTCCTTCTTGAGTAACAGTGTAGGTTGAAGCCATAGAACCATCTTGCCACAAATAATTGCCAGGCAAGAAGCGAATATCTATTGATGGTGATAATATTTTAGATTCAGTGTAAAATATTGTTGTATCCATACCTAAATCAAAAGTAGGTTTGTCGTGAATTATAAAATCAACCACCGATAAATTAATACATCCATTTTCAACTTTCGCAAAATAGCTTTCATTAGAACGAATTGTTACATTAACTGGATTAACAACAGGAATAAGCAAATCTACATCTTCATACCAACTGACAACAACAGATGCGTTTGTTGTAACCTGATTATTTAGCAATGTCAGATCATACTCAGCAACTTCTCTTATTCCTACAGCATCCTCGCACAGCTCAAAACTCAAATCATTTGCTTCAGGCAGAGGATTCACCGTAAAATTCAATCTCCCCGAATTTTCACAGCCACTCGCATTGGTAGCTTGAGCATAATATGAACTTTGATTAAAAATGGTTATATCTGAAGGATTCACGACAGGAATATTCAATTGATCATCCTCAAACCATAGTACATTTGCTGCCGGATCGTTACTCACCTGTAAATTATATGCAGTAAGGTTTATTCCAGATAATGATGACGAACCAAAACTATCTTCACAGACTAATTCATTTACCGTTGAAGTTTGAGGTAATGACAAAATATCAAATGATAGTTCTGCAAAATTCTCACAAGTACCATCCCAAACTCTCGCATAATAGATGTCTCCATCAGAAACCAAAACATTCTGAGTATTTAAAACTGGATTTAAATAGCCTGTATCTGAATACCAAACAATTGCACTTGTTACTGATGAAGTGATATCCGATTCATAGTTATTTAAATTTTCGCCAATTATCCGGCCTGTATTAAAAATATCTTCACATAATGTTACCACATGGTCTTGAGCATCGGGCAACGAATTTATGATAAAATCGATGCGCCCAACATTACTTTCAGCACCAAAACTTACCCTAACAAAAAAGCTGTCTCCGTTAGAAATAGTCGTGCTCATAGGAGAAGGAACGGGTAAAGTCAAACTGATATCAAGAAACCATTCTTTTATAGTTCCCTGATCATTATTTACAGCGGATTCTAATTGAGAAAGATCATAGGATGATAAGGTGCCACTCCCCAATATGTCTTCACACAATTCAACCTGCAGATTATTTGCTTCGGGCAAATCCCTAACATTAAATGTCAAAACTGCCGAATTCTGACAATTCCCATCATCAACCTGTGCATAATAATCATCACCTGTAATCACATTTATGTTATCGGGTGTCGACACAGGAATTGTTAGCAAAGCATCTTCATACCACAATATAGAATTACTTGAAACAAGCGAATTATAAGCAAGTAAATTTATTCCCGATGCTAAGCCTGTACCAAATACATCTTCCCAAACTTCAACCGTTTGATCGACTGCATTGGGCAAAGAATGAACTGTATAACTAACTACAGCAACATTAGTATTAAACACATCGCTCACAGCCGCAAATAAACGATCTCCATCATTAACAATCACATTGACAGGATCTGGAATCGCATTAACAGGCAAACCACTTGGTTCTCCAGGCCAATCGAAATACCATGCAAAAGAATCGCCGTTGCCTTCGTTTATTTGATTCTCAAGCAAACTTAAATCAACTAAAGCAGTTCCCGTTCCAACAACATCTTCACACACTACAGAAAATACATTTCTTGCTATTGGTGTATTTACAACTGAAAAATCAATCGTTGCAACATTTGAACAGGTTCCATTTGCCACCAACACATAAAAAAAATCTCCATCTCCCACATCTTGATTTGTTGGATCAAGAACCAAAGTTGTAAGACCAGAATCTACATACCAATCAATAGAATTTGATTGTCCTCCTAAAATAGCATTATTATAAAAACTTAAGTCTACTCCCAAAGAAATCATAGATCCTGCTACATCTTCAAACTCCACAATACTTTGATTATTCGCAATTGGTAATGATAGAACCGTATAGGTAACCGTTGCCGTATTGGACTCGCCTGCGCTCTGAATAAGAACATAAAACATGAGTCCATTCGTAATGCTTACATTTGAAGGATTTGCTACAGGAACTGACAATGCGGCATCTGCAAACCAGCTAACACTACTTGCAGTGCCTCCATTCACAGCTCCATCCAGTAACAATAAATTAATATTTGAGGCAATTCCACTTCCATAAACATCTTCGCATACTTCTATATCTAAATCATTGGCTATTGGCGATGATCGCACCGTAAATTGAATACTCCCACGATTCAAACATGATCCATTATCAATATATGCGTAAAATACATCTTGGTCATTTACCACAAGATTAGTCGGGCTTCCAATAGGATTTATCAGGCCTGCATCGGCATACCACACAATGTTGTTCGCACCTGCAACTTGCAAATTATAAGATGTTAAATCAATACCTGAAGCGATTCCTGATCCAAAACTATCTTCCCAAATTTGAATAGAAATATCATTTCCCTCTGGAAGGGTTTGTATTGCATAAGTAACGGCAGCGATACTTGTCTCTGTTCCTGTTGACACTTGTACGTAAAAAATCTCTCCATCAGAAACGATTCTATTGTTTAAATTTATAACCGGTACACTTAAGGCAAGATCATGAAACCATATTACCAAAAAACCATTGTTATTTGTAATTGCCGGCTCCAATAATGTTAAATCAATATTAGATACGACACCTGAATTGTAATTATCTTCGCAGAGAACGATATTTTGATCCAAAGCTTTTGGTAAAGAATTTACCGTATAGGTTACCATAGCAACATTATTACAAAAACCATCATTTACCTCAACCCAAAACTGTTGTCCATTGCTTACAGTAACATTCGTTGCATCGGGCACAATAGTTGTTAATGAAACATCTGAATACCAGATAAAAGTTGAACCGACCGTATTGTTCACCGCATTTTCCAACATAGTAAGATCTACACCACCTGCGATTCCTGTGCCTTGAACATCTTCCCAAACAGACTCTGCCTGATCGGTAACAATTGGTAAAGAACGAATCGAAACCGACTGAGTAATATTATCGGTTCCTCCTGAAATCAAATTAACTTCAAGATTGACATTGTAAGTATTTGCCACAGAATAAACATGATTTACAGTAAAAGGACTTGTGTTAGAAGTTAAGTTTGCTCCATCACCAAAATCCCAAGTTGCACTGGAAATATTTGCCAAATCGGAACTTATCGTAAACTCTGTATTATCACCAACACAATCAAACTGATATGCAAACTCGAGGGTAAAAATGCTGGTTACAAAATTTGGCAAACCTAACATACATCTGCGTCCTGCTAAATTTTTTGAATCAGCTGCAAAATTAGCACCAGCACCTGCTACGTCGGGATTATTAATAACATCTAAATTAAGACTTCCTGTAGTTCCATTCGTATTCGTTTTGGCCATGTAGATTCTATTATCCGGAGCCAACTGTAGTGCGCCGTACAACCACGATCCGTTGCCTATAATTTGAGCAGACCCATTGATCGTTGCCTGATTATTGGATGATATATTAAATTGATACAAATCACCACTGGCAAATAAACTTACATATAAAAACTCTCCTGAAGGTGAAAACTCAATACCGTAAGGTGTAGAATAGTTATTAAGCTGAATCGGATTTGAAACACTTCCCGAAGTTGTATTAAAATCGAACAACTCAACTCTATTCTGAGTGTAAATTGCAACGGCTAATTTTGAACCACCAGGAGATGTTTTCATATATCCAATGGCAGATCTTCTATCACCATTATGACTTACTCCAATGGTACTAATTACAGGTGCTGCAATACCAGATGCACTAAATTCATAAGCATAAAAATCACGATTATCCCATCTGTGCATCAATATCCAAAAATCAGTTCCATTAGCGTGTTTTACTGCAGTTATTTTCTCACATACTTCATTGGCATAAAGCAATGTATTTTTCACTGTAACAGCACCAAGGCCTCCGTTTTGCGACAAATCAACAATGGAATAATTTAAACCATTCCGAAGAGCATTTTGATGCGCATCAACAGTAAATATATAGTAGAGTATAGTACTTCCTGGTTGTTGTACTATAATTGAAGATTGCGTTGCTGAAGAATTACCATCTAATCCGGTACCATTGGCCATTACAGCATGATTTTTATTATAAACCGTAATTCCATCTGTATAAAACAACAAATCTCCTTGTGTATTACAAACGGTAGAACACCCTTCTTCTGTATTTAAACTACTATTAGTTAAAGCAACAGAAGGCGTAACATTAAAATCTAATCCTGCATTTTCGCCAAAATACCATATACCTGCCTGCCCTTGACCAAATACTATATTTGCAGCCAAAAAGATATATAAAACTACAATGCGAAATAGAAATTTCATACTTGATGTGTTAGATAAAACGAAAACACAATCCTTGTTTAATATTGCTTAAACCCTGATTATCTCTCACTTATACACAATTTACGAAATAAATCTAATCAATTATTGAGAAGCCAATTATTATTAAATAAAAATCAGGCAAATAATTCATGATTAATGATTTATTACCTGATTATTAATATAAGTTAAACGGCATTTGTCAAAAAAAATTAACTAAGGCCTAAGTAATCAAATAGTTTTGACTTAACTGTTGTAGTCAAAGGTCGTTTTCCATTAAGAATATAAGACAAATACACATCTGTAACACCAATAATCTTGGCAACTTTCTTCTTCTTGTCATCTAGAATTCTGAGTCGGTCTTTAATTCTAACTAAATCGTTCTGAACTTCCTGCTTCATAACTTCAGTTTTATAATTTAACAATTGAGATTAAGGTTACTTCTTTAAAATTTGAACCGGAAACAAATGAATATTTCATTTGCTCCGTGGTCCAAATTCATTTTTTGTAAATTTTTTAATCAATCTACATGGTTGGTTGAAAAGTGAATAGAGCAAAATATTAGTTAGGACTATAATCAAGCCCTGAACCAATAGCTTTTTTTAATTCGAATAAACGAAGTTGCTTCTGTAACAATTCGTAATTCGTATAGAGTGCTTTCCGGTTTTCCAATTTGGAATTTGGTTCCTCACGGTCAACCGTAATCACGACTTTGGTTTCTTTGAAACTATCATTAATGTATTTTAGCATATCTAAATTTGATAATGCTTTTAACGGAATAATTACCAAATCAATTGCCGTCTGATTTAAAATAATTTCCATCTCAATAAGATCATCAGCAAAATACGCTCTAGCATCTAAGCTCTGAATGTATTCTTTCAGTTCATCAATTAATGATCTATTTTCTTTTATAAATAAGATATTCATAGGTTCTTCTGATGAAGGAAGAATTTTTAATGAATTTCCTTCCAATATTAACACATCCATACACAAATACTCGTTAACAACACCTTTTCCATATCAATAGGCATACCATAACATCTATAACGCTTACAATTAAGACTATATAGGAATCACGACTATTATTTCCATAAAAAAAATCATCCACTAACGGATAGTAAAGTTTAATAAAACTAAAACTAAGGATGTAACTGCCTGATATACTTGCGAAAAAGTCATTTCTCATTAACTTATCCACTTTCGGATATAATAAAAATCGGATATTTAAAAGATACTGATATTGTATACATCAGCAGAAAAGACACTTTACTTTGGTAGCAAACTTCAAAAATGGAGTAAAAAAAAATATCTGGCTAAAACAAGATATTAAACTTCAATTTTATATTTTTTTATTCGCCTGTCGAGAGATTGCCAAGTAATATTTAAAAGATCTGCTGCTTTTGATTTATTATTATTTGATCGTTCAAGTGCCTTTCTAATGCAATCCATCTCAACCAACTCAAGATCTAAATTTTCATCTGTTGAAAAATTAATTTTTCGATTTTCTTCTTTTGGATGTGTGAGTTGGAAATGCGATAGGCTTAACCTATTTCCATCACAAATAATAACAGCCCGCTCAACCATATTTTTCAATTCCCGTACATTACCAGGAAACTCATAAGACAATATTCGTCTAATAACTGCACTATCAATCTCGGTGATATTTTTACCCATAACACGGTTAAAATATTTTACAAAATAATCCAAAAGCAATGGAATATCTTCTTTCCTATTTCGCAATGGCTCTAAATGAATAATAAACGAGCTAATTCTGTGGTATAGATCTAAACGAAAGCCCTTATCAGCATTAAATCCGTCAATATTTTGATTGGTGGCCGCAATAATTCTTGTATCGAAAGGAATTTCAATATTAGAACCAACTTTCATTATTTTTCTATCTTCTAAAACTCTTAAAAATTTGGTTTGAAGATTAAGCTGCATATCACCTATCTCATCCAGAAACAGAGTTCCCTTATTGGCGGCTTCGAACCATCCCACTTTAGAATCGGAAGCCCCGGTAAATGCGCCTTTTGTGTGACCAAAAAATTCACTTTCAAAAAGTGATTCAGGAATAGCACTGCAATTAACGGCATAGAAATAATTCTCTTTTCTATTACTAAGATAATGAATTGCACGAGCAACTAATTCTTTACCCGTTCCACTTTCACCGGTTATGAGCACTGAAGTATTCTCAGTTTTAGCTACTTTCCCAATAAGGTTCATTAAATTTTTCATCTGTGGACTATCCCCGATGATTTCATACCCCATGGCTTTTTGAAACTCTTCTGAAATAATAGAAAAATTCCTCTTCACTTCTATCAGAGTTTTATTTAAATGAACGAATTTTTTAGTTCGTTCGATTGCACTTTCAACATCCCTTAAGCGAAATGGTTTTGTGAAAAAATCCAAAGCACCTAAACGCATTGCATGAATAACAGAATCCATTTCACTATATCCACTAATCATGATCACCTCTATTTCCGGAAAATCTTGTTTTACTTTTTCCAAGACATCCAAGCCACTCATTTCAGGTAAATTAACATCAATCACTGCAATGTGAATTTCATTTTCATCCATGATATCAAAAGCTTCGGAAGGACTACCTGCTTTAAATACATTAAAATTAGGATCTACAAGAAATTCTCCTAATTCATCACGAACCAATTTTTCATCATCTAAAATCAATATTCTTAAATCACTTATTGACATCATACTACGTGGAATTTATGCTTGCTAATTATTTTCAAAATTGATGACTCTTTTCGAATTTTCAAATTCGAAAGGCAATATCAATTTCATTTCGGTAAACTCATTCTTTGTGCTGTTAACAGTAATTTCCCCATTCATTTTATGTACTATCCCCATACTTATATATAAGCCAAGGCCCGAGCCAATACCAGATTGTTTCGTTGTAAAAAAGGGCTCAAATATAAAATTCAAATTATCCGGATCAATACCATTACCGTTGTCTTTAATAGTTATTATAACATTTCCTTTCTCCAAATCCGTTGCTATTATTATCTTTCCAACTTCTTTTTTTAATATGAAAAATTCCTGTTTGCATTCAATTGATTCGTAAGCATTATTTAAGATATCAATAATAACCTTCTGAAATTTATATTTATTACCCAGAACAAATAAATCATCAGAACATGCATTAAACGATATTTCAACCGCACAAGTTTTATATTGTTTTTGAATCATGTTAATAGAATCATTAACAAGACTTTTCACATTAATCAACTCCTTTGTATTTCCTTTTTGTGAAGAATTATAAATACCAATTTGAGATAAATACTTCTTTATTCGGTCGATATCGCCAAACACTTGTGAACATTTTTCTCGTATATACACTTCATCTATATTATTCAAAGATAAACGCAATAATAAATTATCCATTACCATAGATATTCCTGTTAATGGCTGATTGATTTCATTCACCATCGAACCAGCCATTTTACCAAGAGATTCAAGCTCCGATTTCTTGAGCAACAGCTGATGGTGGAAGTCATTAATCTTCAACTCCTTTTCAACTTTCTCCTTTAGCTTCTTTGTTTCAACTTCAAATTCTTTCTCTTGTCTTTTAAGCCCCGTAATAATATTATTATACTCTGTATTATTTCCAATTTCATTATTTGAAGTCACCTCCATCATTATACCACGCACACCACTTTCATTATTCACTATGGTAGAATGTACCGCCAATGCAATACGTTTCGTTGTATTCTTTTTTGTAACAATAGAGAATAATTCAAATGCAAAACCTTTTTTTGATACAGATAAATTCAATATTTTTTTAATTTTTTTTGCATCATCATCATCCTTAAAGAATTCAACAAAATTAATTTCCTTTGATTCTTTTAGATCTGTACATTCCAAAAACTCACAGGCATAATCATTTAAATAACTAATTTGATTTTTCCCATCCAATTCAAATATGGCCTTAGTGCTGTACGCCTCATTCTCCAAACTTAAACTCTCTTTGAATGTTAACTCCACTGCCTTTTCCTTAGAAACATCAGAAACCAAACCATACAGATTCAGAATATCCTCTGTTTCACTGTACTCGCTATACATGTCGACTTTGAAATATTTAATCAAGCCATTCTTATAAACATAGCGATGTTCAAATTCAATTTTTTGATTTTTTTCGGGAAGATGAATGAGCATGCGTTCAATGGCCTCTCTATCGTCGCTGTGGGTTTTCAACTTAATTTCTTCAAAAATATTTCCTGTATCTTCAGAAGAAATTTCATAGAGGCGTAAAAATTCATCGGACCCTCGAATAATCTTTGAATAAGAGTCCCATTCAAAACTTCCTATTTTAGCTTTCTTTTGAATTTTTCTTAATACACTTTCTTTCTTTACCAAGGAGTTTTTAAATTGTTTCCGCTCTGAAACATCTCGGCCAATTACCAAATAATAGGTATCATCAAATTCCACTTCCTTAAAAATCGTCCATTCCAGGCAAATATTATTCCCCTCAGAATTTAAGATTTGTTCCTCAAAAGTTATCGTTTTTGTTTTGCCATTTAACGTTTCAATTTCTCGAATCAATTGCTCTTTTAAAACCGAACTAACTGAAGCTAAAGAATCACGTGAAATACCATCCAGTGTATAATCAAAAAAATCAGTAAATGCTTTATTGACAAATACAACTCGGTGTGAGCCGTCCATTTTCAAAATAAGTTCCGATTGCCCCTCTAGAATAGAACGATAATTTGATGCAAGATTACGCAACCGACCTTCCAGTAAATCTTTCTCATTAAGAGCAGTCGTCAATTTTTTGTTCTGAGATTCAACCAATCTTCTGTTTATATATAAATCCAGAAAGATATTTACCTTATTAATTAAAATTGTAGTATCGAAAGGTTTCATAATAAAATCGACACCACCACATTTGTAGCCTTTGGCTTCACTTTGCTTATCAAGAAAAATTGCGGTTAGAAAAATAATGGGTGTAGACTTATTTACATGACCATTTCGAATTTTTTGAGCAAGTAAGAAGCCATCCATTTGTGGCATTTGAACATCCAAAATAATAAGAGCATACTCTTTCTTCTCAATATCCTGTAATGCCTTTATAGGTGATTGGACTAACTCTAAGCCAACACTCAACTTACCCAACAAGGCTTTTAGTAATTCCAGGTTATCGGCACGGTCGTCAACAATCAATAATTGGGGTATAAAATCCAACTCCATAGGTTTTAAGTTAGTACTCAGCGAACATGAAAATAAAAAAAACACCCTCATCGGGCACTATTTTTCTCATAGGAAGCTTGTTTAATCTAAATTAAAACTAATGAACTAGAAAATCAACCCTTTTATGATTAAACATGCCTTAACTTCCTTAGGAATACATATAACAGCGATGAACTATCCGAAAACGGGTACTAACATTTTGACCGGTTACGATTTAATAATGAATTAAGAGTAGTACACAAGGTAGGATATTTGAACTGAAAGCCCCTATTTAAAAGACGTTCAGGTATAACTCTTTGTCCGGAAAGAAGAACAGTTGATCCATCCCCAAAGATTGCTCTAAGAATAAATTCAGGAACGTGAAAAAAAGCAGGACGATTTAGGCAAGAACCAAGCTCTTTTGTATAATCTGAATTGGTGATTAATTCGGGTGCTGTTAGGTTGTATGTACCTTCAGTCTTCTCGTTAATAATCACAAACGAATAAGCGTTCAAAAGATCAGTAATATGAATAAATGGGAATGCCTGATCTCCACTTCCCAATCTTCCTCCAAATCCATATCTAAATATAGGTAAGACCTTTGCCAATGCTCCTCCTTTATCACTCAAAACTACACCCAGCCGAAAAATTACAGTTCGAACACCAAGCTTAACAATCTCATTACTTGCTTCCTCCCATTCGAGGCAAAGTTCTCCTAAAAAATCATTCGAAAAGTTTAAACTAGAATCATTATGAGTATAAGTTGCGTCGTATATTCCTACAGCCGAAGTTGAAATAAACAGCTTTGGTTTTATTTCCATCAAACCAATTGCCGCACTTAAGTTCTGACTTGTAAGAATTCGACTATTCCGAAGATTTCTTTTATTTTTTGAATTCCACCTGCAGACAATCGGAGCACCGGAAAGATGAATAATTATCTCACAGGATTTTATATAAACAGAAAGATCTTGAACATTGCCATAAAGAAGTTTTCTTGGAATCAATAAAACATCAGCATTCAGTTCATTTACCAATTTTGCAGTTAGGTGAGAACCGATGAAGCCTGATCCTCCTGTAATTCCAATTTTCATTTTGCTTGGATTAAACAATAAAACCAGAAAAATCACCCTCTAAAAATTTTCGCAACTCGATTGTACTAATTCGAACCTTGATATTTCCTCCCATAACATAGGAAATATTTCCAGTTTCTTCGGAAACAGTTATTACGTGTGAATCAGTAGCCTGAGTCATTCCGATAGCGGCTCTATGCCTTAAACCAAGGCTTCCTGGTATATTTGTATTATCTGTTACGGGCAAAATACAACGAGCTGCAAGTAGTCTGTTATTCGCAAAAATAACAGCGCCATCATGTAGAGGTGAATTTTTAAAAAACAATGATTCCAATAAGTTTTTAGAAACTCTTGCCTTCAAAATCTGGCCTGTTTCAGCATAACTTTGTAAATCAGTATTTTTTCCAATTACAATTAAAGCGCCTGTTTTAGTTTTTGACATGTGCTCACAAGCGCTAATAATTGATTTAATTTCTTTCTCACGCACTGCACTATCATCAAGTGCAAACACGTTATTCAAGTTAAATCTCTGACTCAAATCATATTTGGATCCCAGCAAAAGAAGGAACCTCCTTATTTCTTGTTGAAATACAATAATTAATGCAATTACACCAACTCCAATAAACTTACCCAGAATACTACTAAGCAATTGCATGTTTAACGCAAGTACCAACAACCACATTAGGTAAAAAAGAGACAAGCCAACAAAAATATTGATGGCTACAGTTCCTTTAATTAACATGTAAACCTGATATAATAAGAGAGCAACAAGTAAAATGTCAATAATATCAAAAAGTCCAAGAGTGATGAATGCTGTGGTCATTATTTTCTATTAAGTTCAGTCTGTTAACAAAATTACAATTTTATTGGACATATTACTGCAATGAGGATTTGATCTTAGAATACAGCATTACGCATTCAACTGCTTCTTTTACATCGTGCACTCTTAAAATATTGGCACCATGCTCTAATGCAATCATGTTTAGTGCAGTTGTGCCATTTAAACTGGTTGACGGATCACCACCTAAAAATTTATAAATCATTGACTTACGAGACACGCCAATTAAAACAGGTAATTTCAATTCATTAAACTCCTGCAGTTTAGCTACAATTTCATAATTGTGATCCAATGTTTTTCCAAATCCAAATCCAGGATCAATAATAATATCTCTTGCTCCAAAATCATTTAATTTTTTAATCTGGAATCGAAAAAAACGAAGCATATCATTTATCAAATGATCGTAAATAGGATTCTGCTGCATTGTTTGCGGCCTTCCCTTAATGTGCATCATGATATATGGAACCTGAAGTTCACCTATCGTTGAAAACATTTTCTCATCCATTGTTCCTCCTGAAATATCATTAATAATGCAAGCTCCAAAATCAGTAACAACTCTTTTGGCTACCTCCGCTCTAAATGTATCAATAGACAAAACAGCATCTGGAAATTCTTTACGGATGTATTCAACAGCAGGCACAATTCTATGAATCTCTTCCTGGCTTGACACACCTGCAGCTCCGGGCCGAGTAGAATAGGCTCCAAGATCAATAATTCCGGCTCCATCAGTAAGAATTTGCTCAGCTCGTTTCACAATAGCGACTTCATCCAAATAAGAACCTCCATCATAAAAAGAATCGGGAGTAAGATTCAAAATCCCCATAACCAAAGGCTTTTCAAAATTTATTGCCTTATCGCCACACTTAATAGACAGATTATCGCTGTTAAAACAATTTGTTTTATAATTTTGCATAACCAATTTTTTTTGAACAAATTCCGAAGCAAAAGTAAAATAAAATACCATCGCTTAAGCTATTTTCTTACTTTTACAGGGAATATTTCTAAAACAAATTATGAACAAAACAGACCAACAGTACAATACAATCATTGAAATCTGTACGGATATTTACACAAAAAAAATGCACGATTACGGAACTGCCTGGAGAATTCTTCGCCCAAGTTCCATAACCGATCAAATATATATTAAAGCCCAACGAATCAGAAGCCTTGAAATAAAAGGTATAAGCAAGATTGAAGACAACATTCGTGATGAGTTTATCGGAATTGTAAACTATTCTATAATGGGTATTATACAATTGCAGCTTGGAACTTCGGAAGAAGAGCTGTCAAACAAAAAAGCACTTGAATTGTACTCGAAATATTTTGCTGAGGCTAAAACATTAATGGAAGCCAAGAATCATGATTACGATGAAGCCTGGCGAAGTATGAGAGTTAGCTCATATACCGATTTAATACTAATGAAAATTAACAGAACCAAACAAATTGAAGATCTTCAAGGCAAAACATTA
Organism: Labilibaculum sp.; assembly: GCA_016760525.1. Taxonomy (GTDB): domain Bacteria; phylum Bacteroidota; class Bacteroidia; order Bacteroidales; family Marinifilaceae; genus Labilibaculum. The sequence continues at coordinate 20,701 of JAESUW010000040.1, read as the reverse complement.
ATATCGGAAGGTATTGATGCTAATTATTTTGATATGATTAACTACGCTGTTTTTGGTTTGATTAAAATTGAATTCGAAAACGCTTAATAAGATTCAGTATACAATGAGAGTAGTACAATTTATAAGCCGTATTTTTGTCGGTCTTGTTTTTATTTTTTCAGGATTTGTAAAAGCTGTTGACCCTATGGGCTCAACCTTTAAATTCACAGATTATTTTTTAGCTTTTGGCATGGATTCTCTAAAGGAGATTGCTTTTCCATTGGCAATTCTTTTGTCGACTCTTGAATTTACGCTTGGAATGGCACTTATTTTTAACAGCAGAAAAAATATTACAGCCTGGCTGGCACTACTTTTTATGCTTTTCTTCACGCCTCTTACATTTATTCTGGCAATTACCAATCCTGTAACCGACTGTGGCTGTTTTGGCGATGCTTTAATACTTAGCAATTGGGAAACTTTCTGGAAAAATATTGTAATCCTTGCGTGTACTTTACTACTCTTCTTTAAAAGAAATAAAAAAGATAATCAATACCCTGTTTGGGAGCAAAACCTGCTAATCGGGTTTGCCCTATGTGTTTCTGTTTGGATTTCAATCTACTCCTATCGTCATTTGCCTGTTATCGATTTCAGACCCTATCATATTGGAGCAAATATTAATGAAGGAATGCTAATTCCTGATGGCGCACCTGCAGATGAATACCGAAGTCTTTTTAAGTATGAAAAAGATGGTCTTGTAAAAGAATTTGACGAAACCAATTACCCTTGGCAGGACACAACTTGGAAATATGTTGATTCTGAGCAAATAAAAATAAAAGAAGGATACACTCCTCCTATTCATGATTTTTCTATTTCCAATGATAGTAATGGAGATATAACCAATATGGTTCTACAGAATAAAGGGTATTCTTTTTTACTGATTTCAAAAGACATATCTGAAATTGATGATGAATCGGTTAGTAAAATAAATGAGCTGTCTCTTTATGCTCTGAATAATAATATTCAATTTATCGGTTTAACTTCATCAGGCTCCGATGAAATTAATGAATTTACAACAAGTCATGAACTCCCGTTTGAATTTTATAATACGGATGAGATTCAATTAAAAACAATCATCCGTTCAAATCCAGGACTGGTTCTTATAAAAGAGGGAACAATACTTGACAAATGGCATTTTAGAGATTTTCCTGAAGCAAATCAACTTCAAGGTGATCTTTCAGCCTACTCTATTACGAAACATCAAACACTAAATATCAATCTATTTATTATTAGTATTACATCAACTTTGCTATTGCTTATTATTCTATTCCATCTGGTAAGAATTCGATTTGCAGGAACAAAAAACAGATTACGATTATGAGAAAAAAAATTGTTGCAGGAAACTGGAAAATGAACAATACACTTGAAGAAGGTATTGTATTGGCGGGACAAATCAATGATTTAGTTGAAAAGACTGAGCTGAATGGTGTAGATGTAGTTATTGGTACTCCTTTTATTCACTTAACTGAAGTAAACAAAATTGTAAGTGATAAAATTGGTGTTGCGGCTCAAAACTGTGCAGACGAAAAAAGCGGTGCATACACAGGCGAAACTTCAGTATCGATGATTAAATCGACTGGAAGTAAATATGTAATTCTTGGTCACTCGGAACGTAGAGAATACTATGGTGAGACAAGCGAGAAATTGGTTAAAAAAGTAAGCTTATGTCTTGAAAGCGGCCTAACTCCAATTTTCTGTTTTGGTGAAGTTCTGGAGGAACGTCAATCAGAAAAGCATTTTGATGTTGTTAAAAGTCAAATTGCTGATGGATTATTCAACCTATCTGCTGAAGATTTTGGAAAAGTAGTGTTGGCTTACGAACCAGTTTGGGCTATTGGAACAGGTGTTACAGCTTCTTCTGATCAAGCACAGGAAATGCATGCATTCATCCGTCAGACTTTAGTTGCTCAATATGGCCAGGAAGTTGCAGATAATACATCTATCCTTTATGGTGGAAGCTGCAAGCCTGCTAACGCTAAAGAATTGTTCGCAAATGCTGATGTAGATGGTGGCTTAATTGGTGGAGCTTCTCTTGCTGCAGAAGATTTCATGGGAATTATTACTGCTTTTTAATAGCGTAAACACATATTATTAAAGCCGATACACTCGTATCGGCTTTTGTTTTTGATAAGGATTAAATTATCTTTTACCAAGATTACATCAAAATAGGAAGACCAATACAATGGATTATATCGAACTAAAATGCCAAATTCAACCTTTCACGGAAGAAATTGCAGAAATCGTAATTGCAAAACTGGGAGAATTGGAATACGAGAGTTTTACACAAAGTGAAGATGCTGTGGAAGCATACATACAGGCTCCTCTGTTCGATATGGATGCCGTAAAACAACTTAGGCTTAATCATTTACCAAATGCTCCTTTTACATTGAGCTATTCCCATAAAACAATTGAATCGCAAGATTGGAATGCGGTTTGGGAATCCAATTTTAGTCCGGTTATTATTTCAGATCAGGTCGTAATAAGAGCTTCTTTTCATACTGATACTCCAAAAGTACCTTACGATATTGTAATCGATCCAAAAATGTCATTTGGAACAGGACACCATTCCACAACTTCATTAATGATTCAGAGCATTCTCGATTTGAATTTAGAAGGAAAATCGGTATTGGATATGGGATGCGGCACCAGTCTGCTTGCCATATTAGCATCAAAACGAAATGCCGCAAAAGTAGATGCTATCGACATTGACGAATGGCCATACACAAACTCTCTCGAAAACATTAAAAACAATAAGGCTGATAATGTATCCGTTTTTTTAGGTGATGCAGCATTATTGAAAGGGAAAAATTACGATGTTGTTTTGGCCAACATTAACAGAAACATCTTGCTAAATGACATGAAGCACTACGTTGCATGTCTTCCACAAAATGGAGAATTAATTATGAGTGGCTTCTATACTGAAGATTTAAAGTATATAAAAGATGAAGCTGAAAAGAACAATTTGCAATACGTAAGTCATAAAGTTGATTTGAATTGGCTTGCTGTTTGCTTCACAAAAAAATAAAATACCATTTAAATGCCGGTTGCTGTACTTCCATGTAAGAAAAACAGAACCGGTATTTTACTTTCCATATTCCATTCTAATACCGATTACTAATTTGCATAAGCCATTTGTGCCCTTTGCTTCCAATGCCTAACAAATTATGTGTTGGCATTAAACCTCAATAATTATTAAGCTAAGAATAGCCAAATGTTTTAATAACATGGCATAATTTGTTAAATTGCCTATTGCTAATAGTACTATATTCGAAACTTCATTTACAATGAATAAGCTTCTCTTCTCTTTGATTCTTTTTTTTGGAATAACAATTTCAGTCAATTCAGTCTTTGCTCAAAGTCTAAAGTCATTTTCTCATGACTCTATTGAATTTCAAGATGAGTTTCTGAAATTCATGGATCATCCGACCAAAAAGAAAGAAAGCAAAGCGTTTGAGAAACAGTTTCCTGTTTTTTGGTTTTCACCGGAAATGACAAGCGAAAAACGACAAAGCATTTATAAAATTTGCGATCTCTTTTTGATTAAAAAAGCAAGATCTTTTCCCGATTTCTACAACTATTTTAAAACATTAATGTTGTTTCAACAACAAAATCGTGATCAAAAAGATTATTCCAACTGGGAAAAAGGATTGATTCAACAAATCAGCAATAAAAAGAATAAACTTAAAGCGACAAAAGACTTTCTAATTCAAACACAAAATCTGTTAACAGATACAATTGTACATGAATCTTACACAACTAAATGGAAATGTAAAAATGCAAAATTCAAATTCCTATTCGATAAAGAACTAACAATTGAATTTGAGCAGGCAGATCTTTGTTGCTTTGCACAACGAGACAGTTCGTGCATTTATAATACAAGTGGTATTTATTATCCTTTCGATAAAATCTGGATCGGGAATAAAGGAAAAGTTACTTGGGAAAGAGCTGGGAAAAATGCTGCAGAAGAATATGCAAGCTTTGATACTTATACCGTAAACACCAAAAAATCGTCTTTCCAAATTGATACCGTTAGCTATTACAACAAAGAACTTTTTGATGATAAAATTGAAGGCAGTCTCTCTGAAAAGATGAACTCTGTAAAAAACCCTTCTATGGCAATTTATCCTCGATTTGAATCGTTCGAGAAGGAAATTGAGATTAAAAAGCTATTCGAAAATCTTGATTACAAAGGAGGAATCGCAATTCACGGGAATAAATTTCTGGGAAAAGGAAGTCCCGAATTCCCTTCAGAAATTAAATTATCAAGACATGATACCTTATTCTTAAGAGCAAGGGCGGAACACTTTTCGTTTACCAACAATCGTGTTGTGGGAAAGGATACCGAAATTGAAATCATGATCGATACTTGTCAAATTTATCACCCCGGCTTACTATTTCAATATTTCCCAGACAAAAAAGAAGTCAATTTGATTCGTGAAGGAGAAGGAATTGCTTTAAGTCCTTACTTCAACACCTATCACAACCTGATAATGGATTTTGGTATGCTGATATGGAATATGGACGAAAACCTAATGCATTTTGGAAGCATGAAAGGTGCTACCAGTCGCCAAGCCCACTTTGAATCTATGAACTATTTTAGTTTGAACCGATTCATGAAAATTCAGGGCATGGATCAAGTAAATCCACTTGTTTCTCTTCGAAAATATGCCGATTACTCTTATGTGGAAACATTTACGGCAATGGAGTACGCCAACTACATTAAAAAACCTGTAAATCAAGTCCGACAGCAAATAATTGGTTTATCGTTTCAGGGTTTTGTGATCTACAACAGAAATACCGATGAAGTTACATTGCAACAACGCCTTACCGATTACATTAAATCGGGAATGGGACGACAAGATTACGATGTAATACGGTTTACCACCCAAACGGAAAATAATGAAGATGATGCTACGCTTCGAATGGGAAGTTACAATTTGGATATTAATGGTGTAAAACACATTGCGGTGAGTGATTCACAAAATGTTGTCATCTTTCCAAAACACCAAAAAATCACACTAAAGAAGAACCGGGATTTCCAATTTGATGGTAAAATTATGGCTGGACTATTAGATCTGTATGGTTCTGATTTTAATTTCTCTTACGAAAAATTCAAAATTGACCTGGACCAAATTGATTCATTACAAATTAACATTGTTACTGATTCCATATCCAGTTATGGAAAAAGATACACCACACAATTGGGTAGTGTATTGGAAAAAATTACCGGAGATTTATTGATTGATGATCCGAATAACAAATCAGGATTGAAACAATTTGATGAGTACCCAATTTTTAATAGTTCGGACTCTTGTTTTGTATTCTACGACAACAAAAATATTCAGGAGGGAGTTTATAAAAGGGATGCGTTTTATTTTAAGGTTGATCCATATACAATCAATAATATAAACGACTTTAAAAAGGAAGACATCGCTTTAAAAGGAACTTTTGTTTCCGATAGTATATTCCCAACATTTAGAGAAACACTAAGTATTAACAATGATAATTCACTGGGATTCTATCATGCAACTCCACAAGAAGGACTTCCCGTATATGGCAAAGGAACCTTTACGGATACCATTCACCTTTCCAATGCCGGTTTAATAGGTGATGGAACACTAAACTACCTCACCTCTATTACCAAATCGGAAGAATTCATATTCAGACCTGAAATAATGACAACTCAGGCAGAAAGTTTCGAACTTAAAGAGATGGCTTCGCATATAAATAACCCTGAGGTAAACGGAGAAAAAATATTTGCAAGCTGGTATCCTTACAAAGAAGAGCTTTACGTAAAAAGTACTGCTTTGCCCATCGATATGTATAAAAAATTAGCTACACTTGCCGGTACGTTAAAAATTACGCCAACAGAAATAACCGGAATGGGCGACATGGAACTGGTTAATGCTGAACTTCAATCGGACTATTTTACCTACACACCTAAAACCATTCTTGCAGATACGGCTAGCTTTAAGCTGAAAAATACCGACGCCGAAGGATATGCTTTCGAAAGTAAGGATGTAAGAGCACATATCGATTTCATCAACAGAACAGGTCAGTTTACAAGCACTACAGAGGGTAGCATAAGTGAATTTCCTACGAACAGATACATGGCCTACATCAACAGTTTTGGCTGGGAAATGGATCAGCAAGAGCTTCTGTTCGGCAACGAAGATGAAAATACGCTGGCTTCTTTGTGGGAACAAAATAAGATGGAAACATTGCCTAAAACAGCCTATAACGAGTTCATATCTACAAGTATGAAACAGGATTCATTGAGCTTCAAAACACCTTTGGCACGATATAATTCAGTAGATCATACTATTAAAGCAAAATATGTTACGAATTTAGCGGTGGCCGATGCCAAAATATATCCTGACCAGGGAAATGTTAACATCGAAAAAGAGGGAATTATGCAAACACTTCGCAACTCGAAAGTGCTTGCCGATACAATTAACTCATTTCACAATATTTTTAATGCTGCCATTACTATTCACGGCAAAAATTCCTATTCCGGATCGGGAAGCTACACCTATATTGATGCCGAAGATGGTGAGCAGGAACTATTTTTTGATGTGATAGATGTAGATAGTACCGGACAGACTATTGCTATGGGAAATCTGTCGGAAGAAAAATCCTTTAGTTTAAGTCCTGATTTCGACTACAAAGGAAAAGTTMGGTTAGAAGCACGGGARAAATCACTTTTCTTTCATGGYCAAACYAARATTCACAACAAATGTGAAAGCATTGGCGACAATTGGCTTGATTTCAACTCACAAATTGATCCAAAAGAAATTTATATYCCTGTTGATTTGCACGTWACCGATGATGAGAGTTTGAAGGTATACAAYAGTTTTTTCTTRACGAATGATTCCATMCATATCTATTCRTCCTTCCTGTCGCGCAGAATATTCTATACCGATAACGTGTTGCTGGAAGCAAGAGGATTCCTAACCTACAAGCCTAATATGCAGGCCTATCAAATTGCTTCGAAAGACAAGTTGCAGGATATGGACGCAAGTGGAAGTATCCTTTCTTTCTATCAAGGCAATTGCAATATGAAAGGAGAAGGATTAATTAATTTGGGAGCCGAATTGGGACAAATCAAACAAATTTCTGCCGGTACCATCGAACACGATCTATCAAGCGACATTGTAACCCTCGATTTAATTTTTGGTGTTGATTTCTTTATGAACAATCAGGCAATGAAGATTATGGAAACAGCTTTTGAGCAGGCAAATTTAAAAAATACCAACCTTAACAAACAGAACTACACAAGAAAACTAGCTGAAATAATGGGCCGTAAAAGAGCAGAATTAAGTATGCGGGAAATGGATGTTAACGGCTCTTTTAAAATAGTACCCAATGAACTCTTACATAGTATCTATTTCAACAACCTCGATTTTATTTGGGACAAAGAAGCCAAATCATATCAGTCAATTGGCGAAATTGGAATCGGGAATATTAACGATACACAAATTAATAAAAGTATAAAAGGAAAAATAGTGCTGAACAAAAAACGAAGTGGGAACAGACTAACGATGTATCTTGAAATTGATAAATCGACTTGGTTCTTTTTCGAATATCATCATGGTGTAATGTTCGTAAGATCATCGAATGATGAATTCAATAATATTCTGCACGAAACCAAAGAAGACAAGCGTGAATTTAAAGATCCTCTAAAGAAAAACCCATATTCGTATATTATTTGTCCTCGTTCCAAGAAAACGAAATTCCTGAAGAAATTTAATTTGTAAACTACCTCTTCAAATACTTCAGACAAAATTATTCCAAAAAATATCCCTCTCCAGCAGGAGAGGGATTGGCAAAATTTAATTTATTCAATAATCTCCTTAACACGGCCAACCTGTCCATCTTCCAGCATTACTTTAATACCATGCAGATGCAGATGCGAATTGGTTAATAATTTTTTCACAATACCTTCTGTTAACTTTTCTGATCGTTGATCGGCTTTCAGCACAATTCTAACCTCAAGGCCTGGATGAATATCTGCCCTCATTGTTCCGTCTTTCATTTCTATATTTTTTGGTATATTATTTTCAATTACTTCAGAGTAAAAGTACGTTTTTTTACGGATTATCAATCGGAAAAGCCACAACAAGGGAACACTTCCCCTCGCGACATGTCTCCTCGACCGTTATCTATTGCAATTATCATAAAGGTTAGCTAATTTAGACTAATCAAGAAAAAACATCTCACAAACTTATCGCACATCCTGTATATGGCACTTTTCCAGACCTCTGTTTTAAAAAACTATCTGCAATTACAAGACCCAAACGCTCTGAACAAAGCATATAAAAAATACAGCAGGTATTTCCACAACAAAAGCATACAGCAAAATATCCGCGAAAGCAAAGAAGAACAATTTCAGGAGGGTTTTTTACGTGAATTGTTCGTTACCGTTTTGGATTACACGCTAAATCCGCAGGTAAATTTTAATCTTACCACCGAACTTAAAAACGAAAAAGGAGCTAAAAAAGCCGATGGTGCCATTCTAAAAAACGATCAAGCTTTAGCCGTAATCGAACTAAAAGGAACCAAAACCAAAGATTTAGAAAGCATACGCCAGCAAGCTTTCGATTACAAAGCCAACCATTCGGCCTGTGTGTATGTAATAACATCGAACTTTGAAAAGCTGCGGTTCTACATTAACAATGCAGTAGACTACCAGGAATTTAACCTGTTTACCCTCACCCAAGAAGAATTTGCCCTGCTCTATTTGTGTTTGCACAAAGATAATTTACTGGCTAATTTACCTCTTACAATTAAAACCGCCTCGGTAGTTGAGGAAGAAAAAATCACCAAAAATTTTTACAAAGATTACTCGCTTTTTAAACGTGAGCTGTATCGCGATTTGGTAAAAGAAAATATGAAGAATGAGGTTTTCCGAAATGAGCTACAGAAGGAAGATAACGAAAGAGCCATTAAAAACATTAAGCTTAGCCTGTTTCAAAAATCACAAAAGCTGATCGATCGTTTTTTGTTTATCTTTTTTGCCGAAGACAGAGCTTTGCTACCGCCCAACTCTGTTTTAGAGATTTTAAAACAATGGGATAAACTGAACGATTTAGACGAAGAAGTACCCCTTTACAATCGCTATAAAAAATATTTCCAATACCTGGATACAGGAAGACAAGGCACCACTAAAAAAGCGGAGATTTACGCCTACAACGGTGGCTTGTTTAAAGCCGATGCCGTTCTCGATAGTTTAATTATTAACAACGAATTGCTTTACAAGCACACTAAAACCCTTTCAAAATACAATTTTGAAAGTCAGGTAGATGTGAACATACTGGGACACATATTTGAAAACTCACTAAACGAAATTGAAAGCATTAATGCCGAAATTGAAGGAAGCGATTTCGACAAGCAAAAAACAAAACGAAAAAAAGACGGCGTTTTTTACACTCCAAAATACATTACCAAATACATTGTTGACAATACCATAGGGAAACTGTGCAACGAAAAAAAGGATGAACTAGGCATTAACAATATCGATTTTGAAAAGAATTACATCCTGAAAAAAGCCCGAAGCTTCGAACTAAAAAAGGAAGTGCAAACAGGCAGAGGGAAACAAGTGGTTACCGAAAAGAAAAAAACCAATGTTTCACAGGAAGGATCGAACCATTTAGAGAAACTCGATGCCTACCGAAATTACCTGCTAAGCATTAGCATTCTCGATCCTGCTTGTGGTTCGGGGGCTTTCCTAAATCAGGCAATCGATTTTCTGATTAAAGAACACCAACACATCGACGAACTGCAAGCCAGCATACAAAAAAGACCCATGGCTTTACAGGATATCGAAAACACCATACTCGAAAAAAATATTTATGGTGTTGACCTAAACCAAGAATCGGTAGAAATTGCCAAACTATCGCTATGGTTGCGCACCGCACAACCACGACGCAAACTAACCACTCTAAACAACAACATTAAATGTGGCAATTCTCTTATAGACAGCAAAGCCGTTGCCGGCGATAAAGCCTTTAACTGGCAAAAAGAATTCCCCACAATTTTTACTGATAAAAAGAAAAAAGTATTTCACATAACTACAGCAACGCACGACAGCCGAACCTCGCAACGAATGATAGACCACCAGGTGCGACTAAAACGCGATAGTGGCACACGCCCCAAAGCCGAAGGCATATGGCTCGAAGCCAACGACGAGCTGCTGGTAACAAAAAGCGTGGCCGATGTGGTGAAAGCCGACAGCCTAAATGTACTCGCCTACAACATATGCGGCGACCACATGCACCTGCTGCTGGCATGCGAAGAGGAAGAAATCACAAAAATAGTAGGCAAACTAAAAGCCGTATCGGCAAAAGAATACAACATCGCCAAAGGAATCACCATACCTAATGCGCAGGAACATGCTACAAAGGAACATGCAACGCATGCACAAACAAGGGGACATGTCCCCTTGCATAGGAAAAAATACAACTCTCTGTGGACCCAAAAATTCCACTGCAAGCCAATAGAAGACGACGAGCAACTACACAACACACTGGAATACATACAAAACAACCGCAGCAAACACGAACTACCCAGGCACGGCAAAGAGCTAAACAGCTATGCAAAAAAAATGTGCTGCACCTATGCCCATGCAATGCGCGCCGAACACAAAGGGGGTTTCGATGTGGTAATCGGCAATCCGCCATATGTACGACAAGAACTCCTATCTGAAATTAAACCATTTCTAGAGAAGAATTACTTGATATTTGAGGGCACCAGTGATCTGTTTGCCTATTTCTATGAAAAATCGTTTACTCTACTAAAGAAGAAAGGCATATTTGGTTTTATTTCAAATACTTTCGATAAAACCAAAGCCGCAAAAAAATTAAGAAATTACCTTACTGCAAATACTACAATAGTAAACTATATTGATTTTACCGAAGTTCAAATTTTTGAAGGAGCTACAACTTACCCGATTATATTAATTACTCGAAACCAGAAATCAGATAACAACCAGTTTTCATACATTAAAGTAGACAAGAAACAACAAAGTAAAATAATCGATATCGATTGTGAAAACTCTATTACTGTAACCCAAGATTCATTAGAAGCTGACAGCTGGAATTTTAATTCTGCCGTTTCGAGCAAACTACTAACAGAGCTAAAAAAATTAAAACCAATCAGAGAACAATACGGCAAATGTTATTATGGCATTAAAACTGGATTAAATGATGCTTTCATTATCAATGATTCACAACCATTATCAGAACATGTTAAATCCATTTATGAAGGAAAAGAAATTAAAAAATGGAATACTCCTTTAGCCAATCAAAAATTAATATTGTTTGAAAGCAAATGGACTAAATCAACATATAACTCTGAAATACAAGAGGCAAATGCATTTAAATCTATTAAAAATGATTTTCCTGAATTAATAAATCATCTAGCAACATTCGAGGAAAAAGCAAAAAAAAGATATGATAAAGGTGATTTCTGGTGGGAGTTAAGAAATTGTGCTTACTATGATTTATTCGACAAACCAAAAATCATATTCCCAAACTTGCAAAACACAAACAAGTTTTGCTTAGATCCAAAAGGTGTATTTATTAATGCTCCTGCGGTTTTCCTACCTATTAATAGCAAAACTCTACTATGCATCTTAAATTCTAAAATCACATGGTTCTTTCTTAAATCAATATGTGTTATTAGAAGTGGTGGCTATATTGAAGTAAAACCCCAATATTTCGAACAGATTCCAATTCCAGAGCTTAAAAATGAAGAGACGTTTGAACAATTAGCAGATTCAATAATTGAAAATACAGCCAAATCTCAGAATGTGCAGTCTTCTTTCACCACCTACCTCCACTCCCAATTCGGATTCGAGGCCATGAGCAAGAAATTACAAAGCTGGCACAAGCTTAGTTTTGCCGAGTTTATTGTAGAGCTAAACAAAGCCATTAAAAAAGAGAACAAACTTCGTGCAAATACCAATCCGATTCCTGTTCTTTGCAAGCTAAGCGAAATGGATTGGATGGAAGTTTTCGAAGCAAAAAAAGCAGAAGCCCAAGCCTTGCAAGCCGAAATAGACAAAACCGACCGCGAAATAGATCAAATGGTATACGAGCTGTATGGCCTAAATCAGGAAGAAATAAAAATTGTAGAACAGGCATAAAACCGACAGAAGTACATATCCCCTTGTCAGGATACATACAGCATAATCAAGCAACTTCTTGACAAAAGCCAAGGTTTCTCGTCCATTTTAGGTAATTCTCTGTTATCACTTGCCTATAAAGTAATCAACTTTGGTTCCAATACTGATTTTAACGCATCCAATGCCTAATCCTCTTTATTTTGCTCGTTAAGAACTTAGAGCAAATGAAATTTTATTCTCCGCAAATCAAATTTAAATGTTAACTAACAAATACTACTAGTTCTTTTTCACGCAAAGCTCAGGAAATACAATCAAGACACAAATACCCTCAAATATCTCCAATTATGTTTAAAAACATATGCCATCAAAAACTTATTTAATCCTGTTTTTCTTCACCTTACAAAATACCAGTAAAACAAACGAGAACAGCACATAATTAAATATCAAATAACTGATGTTAACTAAATCAAACCTCTCTTAAATTTAAATCAGCTGACCACGACTATAGTTAAAAAATTATGCTGTTAAATAAAAAAGCGATACTTTCATGATAAATCTACAATATTCTCTTATCTGGTAGATATAAAATATCTACAGCTTACTACTACAAGCACATCTATGATACAAAAGAACCAAACAGTATGAATACAACTAATCAGCAGGCCGTTAAAGCAAGATTCTCAATTAATGGTCATATTTTTTTCTCTTACACAAAACTAAGTTTCCAAAAGAATCTTTTTAGTTTTGCCGTGCCTATTATCCTTATTCCCATTTTAATCATTTCAAATTCCTTAAATCTTTACAGTGCATATAGGGATGAAGCGTCATCTGAAATGATTTTTTTCATATCGATCCTCCTAATTAGTTTTGTTCTAACCATTATTACTCTATTCCAATATAAAAAGACTAAAACAATGGATGGCAAGGAGTTTGCATTCCGGGAAATAAAAATGATCCGAATTAGAGAATCAAGAAAAAATGCCAAATTAGCCTTTGAATTTACCAATGGTGTAAAGCATAAAATGTCGATTAAAAAAGACGATGCGTACTCCAATTTCTTCAAGAATCTTACCTATGCCAACGTAACAATTTCGACAAACAGACATTAGAAAATCCAAACTTCGATTAGTTGGAAAAAATATATTTATTATCAAAATTGCCTTGCATTAGCTGAAATTGATTGCCATGGAAACAAAAAATTGCTTATTTTTATCTAAATAGATAAACACTCCATAGCAAACCATTGTATGCCGAAATATCAGTTCCTTAATCGAGATTTAAGTTGGTTATCCTTCAATAAACGAATTTTAGAAGAGGCTTCGAATACTAAGTTGCCTTTATATGAGCGAATAAAATTCTTAGCCATTTACTCTTCAAACTTAGATGAATTCTACCGGGTTAGAGTTGGAACGTACAAACGTTTTACCGAATTACCAATCGAAGACAAAAAAAGTCTTAGAGAGAATCCTGATATTATTTTAAAAAACATAAATGCTGAAGTAGATCGACAGCAAAATGAATTTGGACAAATTTTCGTTAACCAGATTATTCCAGAATTAAAGGAGAATGACATTATTTTACAACGAAATGAAGAATTGTGCGATGAGCATCATCAATTTGTAAAAGATTTCTTTCTTGACAACTTGTTACCTCATGTTCAGCCAATACTGTTATTGAAAAAACAGATTCAGCCTTTTTTACAAAATAATGTGATTTATATTGCAATTAAATTATTTAAAAAGAACAGCAAAAAAGAGGAAGAAGGAGCTCCAAAAACCCGGCGTGCAAGGTATGCGATTATAAAAGTTCCAAGCCATCGTTTTCCCCGTTTTATTGAGTTGCCAAAAAAAAATGGCAAACATTTTATCATGTTTTTAGATGACATCATTAAATTACGGATGAAGATTTTGTTTCCCGGTTACAAAATTAATTCCAGCTACAGCTTTAAATTGAGCCGTGATGCCGATTTACTGATTGAAGATGAATATTCGGGCGATTTAATTAAAATCATCGAGAACAGTTTAAAGAAAAGAGAAACTGGTTCGCCTTCCCGATTTTTATACGATGAAGCCATTCCAAAAGATTTTCTGAAATTCTTAAAAGAATCTTTTAATCTGTTAAACAACGACTTGGTTAAAGGTGCTCGTTACCATAATTTTCAGGATTTCTTTGGATTTCCAAATCCAAAACAGCCTGAATTGGAACAAGAATCTTTTCATCCATTAAAAGCTAAAGAATTGGATGGCAAAAAATCAATTTTTAAAACCATTGGAACAAAAGATCAGATTCTTCACTTTCCTTATCAGTCGTATGAATACGTAATCCGCTTTTTAAATGAAGCGGCTCTTGATCCAAAAGTGGAAGAAATTAAAGCTACACAATATCGTGTTGCTGATAATTCGGCAGTTGTAAATGCTTTAATTAATGCCTCATTAAATGGTAAAAAAGTAACCGTATTTGTAGAGGTTAAAGCACGTTTCGATGAAGAGGCCAATCTTAAATCGGCACGGGAAATGCGAAAAGCGGGTGTAAAAATAATAGACAGTATACCCGGTTTAAAAGTTCACGCTAAACTGGCTTTGGTTATGCGTAAAGGAGACAAAAAGGATTATGCTTTTTTAAGTACTGGTAATTTCAACGAAAAAACAGCAAAAATTTATGCCGATCATGGCCTGTTTACTTCTGATGAAGTAATTATTTCTGAATTAAAACAACTATTCGATTATCTTGAAAATCAAACCAAAGGATATGAATTTAAAAATCTTTTAGTCGGTAAATTTAATTTGAAAAAAAGCTTACTGAAATTAATTGATCAAGAAATAGAGAATGTTAAGAATGGACATAAAGGTTATATTATTCTTAAAATGAATGGCTTGCAGGAACGCAACATGATTATAAAATTGTATGAAGCAAGCAAAAAAGGTGTTAAAATTGATTTAATTATTCGTGGTATTTGTTGCCTGAAACCTAATAAAACCTACGCAAAAAACATTCGGGTTATTCGTATTGTAGATCAATTTTTAGAGCATGCCAGAGTATTCTATTTTCACAATATGGGTGAAGATCTTTTGTATTTATCTTCGGCCGATTGGATGAATCGGAATTTGCACCGACGAATAGAATGCGCTTTCCCTATAAAGGATGAGAAGATTAAAAAAGAACTTCTTGATATTTTAAATATACAGCTTCGAGATAATGTTAGTGCACGAATTTTAGACGGAAAGCTAAACAACCTGCCTATTCCCACTAACAATAGCAATCATTATATTCAGTCTCAGCCAGAAATATTTAAGTACTTGAACAAAAAAGAAATTGCTAAAAAATCAAAGAGACGAACATCAACTAAAAAATCAGTGTAAGCCTAAATATTCTAACTCAAACCCCACAAGCCCAATGAAACGACTTATTCTTGTTAGACATGCTAAAACAGAAGTTATCCGTTACGACATTTCCGACTATCAACGAAACTTGGTAGAAAGAGGAATAAATGATTCGAAACTAATTGCTAACAAGTTGTTTTTAAAGAGTATTATTCCTGATTTAATTATTTCGAGCCCGGCCAACCGAGCTATCGAAACAAGTTTGCTATTTGCAAATGTGTTGCAATACCCAATTGATATGATCGAACAGATTGATGATTTATACGACGGATTTACGACTCAGGAATTTCTTACTTTACTCGATCAGTTCGGGAAAGGTAAGGAAACCGTTCTGGTAGTTGGTCACAATCCAAGTATTGAATATTTAGCCTTTAACCTAACAGAAGAATTCTATCACAATGTTCCAACCTGCACGGTAATTGGCATCGATTTTCAGATTGACGACTGGTCTGACATTGAAGTAAGAACAGGTAAACTGGCTTTTTATGAATACCCAAAAAAATATAAGCAGGCGAAGTAGCAGATGATTTCAACAGGGGTTTTCAATGAATATATATTAGCTAAAACATCATCTTTAGGAGGATTATAATTTATTGCTTCCCAAAAACAATCTTTCCCTGATTATCCAAAATTAATTTCCCATCTACAGTCTCTTGTGATTGTGGATCTTTAAAGCCTTTAATCAGAGCCGTTTTTCCTTGAGTGGTTAATGATTTTATTTGGGCTTCGCTCAATTTCTTCTCCATAAATACAAAAGGAACAATAAACTTACAGCCATTTCGGTAATTGGAACAACCATATGCCGCATTACCCTTTAATAATGTACCTGTCTTACAAACCGGACAAGTCCATGCGTCTGCCTCTTCGGCAATAAATTCGATACTAAAATCGGGTGCAAAGGCCAGTTGTCCATTTTGCTTTTTCCCATTAATTTCGAATCCTTTTATTTTTGGTGTTATTTTTTTCAGCACCAATCCCTCAACTTGCTTTTCAGTTAATTTCTTTCCTTCATATTCAAAGGGAATACGAATCTTACATCCATTTCCCCAATTGGTGCATCCCCAGGCAGTCTTGCCTTTTACAATATTCCCCTTATTGCATTTAGGACAAGTAAGTTCCTTTTTTGCTTTTGGCTTAGCTTTAGCCAATGCTTTTTTCTTTTCTTTTTCCTTTTCCTCATCAATCACTTCTATTTGACTGATGTTTTTCCTCGATTTCACATCCCAAACAATTCCAACAACCATGTTTTTTAACTCGGCCATAAACTGATTAACTTCATATTTACCAAGTTCGATTTCCCGCAGTTTCTTCTCCCACTGTCCGGTAAGTTCTGCAGATTTCAGCAGATCATTTTGAATGGTATCAATTAACTGAACACCTGTAACCGTAGCCTCAAGTCGTTTCTTTTCCCTTCTAATGTACTTTCTTTTAAACAGCGTCTCAATAATATTGGCTCGAGTCGACGGACGGCCAATACCGTTCTCTTTCATCAACTCGCGCAGCTCATCATCATCAACTTGCTTGCCTGCAGTTTCCATAGCACGAAGCAAAGTAGCTTCCGAATAATATTTAGGTGCTTGTGTTTGTTTCTCGGCCAAATCGGGAGCGTGTTCTCCACTCTCCCCTTTTACAAATGAGGGAAGAATAACTCCATCGCCAATATTACCGTCTTTCGCATAAAGAACTCTCCATCCTGGATCTAATATCTGTTTTCCGGTAGCTTTAAAATCGATAGTAGTCACCTTTCCCATAACAGTTGTATGACTCACTTTACAATCCGGATAAAAGACCGAAATAAATCTGCGGGTTACAATATCGTAAACCTGTTTTTCATCGTAAGACAATCCTGAAGGCAATACGCCGGTAGGAATAATAGCATGGTGATCTGTCACCTTTTTATCATCAAATACCTTTTTCGTTTTTCTAATCTTATCTTTTAAAAGAGGTTTGGTAAATTCGCTAAAAGGTGTTAATTTCTGAAGAATTCCTGGTATTTTTTTATACAAATCATCGGTAAGGTAAGTAGTATCAACTCTTGGATAAGTGGTCAATTTCTTCTCATACAAACTTTGAATCATTCGCAGCGTATCTTCAGCAGACAGGCTCAGTTTCCGGTTACAATCTACCTGTAAAGATGTTAAATCGTACAAACGGGGAGGTTGTTCTGTACCGCTCTTTTTCTCTACCGAAACAATTTCGAATGGTTCCGATTTAATTTTATCGAGAAACTCTACACCCTGCTCTTTTTTGTCAAACCGACCATGGGTAACAGAAAAACTTACTTCCCTGTAAATGGTTTTTAGTTCCCAATAAGTTTGAGGAACAAAATTCTCAATCTCTTTTTGACGATTTACAATTAAAGCCAAAGTAGGTGTTTGAACTCTGCCTATGGAAAGTACAGACTTGCCGTTTGCATATTTAAGCGTATAAAGTCTTGTTGCATTAATTCCCAATAACCAATCACCAATCGATCTTGATGAACCCGCCGCATATAATCTATCAAACTCCTTACTATCACGCAAATTTTCAAACCCATCGCGAATGGCTTCTTCTGTTAATGATGATATCCAAAGTCTCTTAACGGGAACCTTACATTTAGCTTTGTGCAAAACCCAGCGCTGAATTACTTCACCTTCAATTCCTGCATCACCACAATTAATCACCTCTGTTGCATTAGAGATTAATTTTTTAAGCGTGTTAAACTGTTTCTGAACTCCACTATCCGGAATTACACGAATTCCAAAACGCGCGGGTATAATTGGCAAATCATTCAAGTGCCAATACTTCCAATTCAGATCGTATTCATGAGGTTCTTTTAAACCACATAAATGACCAAAAGTCCATGAAATTTGATATCCGTTTCCTTCAAAATATCCATCTCTTTTACTTTTAGCGCCTAATATAATGGCAATTTCACGTGCTACACTCGGTTTCTCAGCTATACAAACTATCATGCGTTACTCTTCTTGTTTTTAGGGCAAAATATTCTCTATTATATAATTCTCTGAATCATAGATTCATGAACAGAACAATAGGTAAAATAAGTTTTAATTAATTATTTTCCTGATTCATCCACTTTTCAACCATCATAAACAAATCGATTTTTGAAACTGGCTTTAGAAGAAAATCATCCATTCCTGCTTCCGCAGATTTCACATCATCATCAGAAAAAGCATTGGCAGTCATGGCAATAATTGGTCTTTTAAATCCATTTTTTCTCAATTCAATAGTTGCCTGATATCCATCAACAATTGGCATTTGCAAATCCATAAACACCATTAGAACAGAATTTTTATTTTTCTGATAAAAATCAAGTGCTTCTCGCCCGTTCCTCACCCAGTCTGTCGGAATATTATCCATTTCCAGTAGACGAGATACAATTTTACCGTTGACGAAATCATCCTCTACCAACAGTATTCTGCCATCACTACACTCCGGTTTTTCTTCGTCCATTTTATAGTTTTTATTATTTTCGGTGTAAATATGTATTGATTAATTCAATTATCATATTAAATCACTAAAACAAATATTTAAATTCGATAGAAACAATATTATCCTCTATTGAATGACTAAAATTAGCAGTAATTACCATTAATTTATAAGGTGCAAACCAAAATCCTCCACCATAACCATGATGCCACTCATTAGAGTTCTCATTATCAAGCCATACACGACCAAAATCATTAAAGCCTAAAATACCCACATCTCCTCTTAGAAAAAAAGATTTGAATTGAGCGATACGAAATCTTAAATCGGTATTTTGAAAAACAACATCATCTCCTGCAAATCGTTCTTGGCGATAGCCTCTTAAATTGGATTTAAGACCTAATTTATTTGCTTGATAAAATGAATATCCTTTGGAATTATGAGCCGCACCGACACGTAATGCCAAAATCGTTCTTTGTGGTCTTCCAAAACTAAGGTACATTCTTAAATCAGTCTCCAATTTATGAAAATTGTGATCATTTTCTTCTAAACCTTTATAGTATTTCCAAGTTGATGACCAATAAATCCCTCTGGAAGGAATGATCTTACTATCACGTGAATCCCACAAGTAACTCACACTCAAACCTAAATACCTTCGGGTATTAAAATCGGTTAATGGGTTTAAATTATTATTAGGGTTGGTAAAATCAGTAACAAAACGGTTTGGAGTATCTTTCAACTCTAGTTGTTGATAAAATGCCCCTATTGAAATACTGTGTTTATTCCCTAAATGCCTTCTAAATTTCGGATTAATCCAAAACTGACCCATTCGAATCCTATTATAAGCATCATCATCGGATTGAATATTTTCCGTTTCATTCCCCAATCCGTAAAAATAGCCTTGAAAATTTGGTGTGTTATATTGTATATCAGTCAAAAAATCAGTCTTTCGAAACACCTGTTTAAACTTGCCAAAATACTTTAGCTCCACCGAAGGATATGCAAATGCATAATTAACCAGCAATTTATGTAATGACCCGAATGGTTCTTTTTTAAACGCTTGGGTCTTAACATTTATACCTGCACCTAAAATCAAGCCATCATCACTCACAAAATTAAGGTTTACATTAGGACTTACAACATCGTATTTAAATGATTTTCGATCGTAAGTATTCACTTCAGAGCTTTTCCCAAATCTCTTTTGATAAGCACCGTTTCCTTTTACTTGAGTTTTTCTTTTGTCGTAAATAAGCAAATTCTGTTTTCTGGTATTGTCCAGTTTAAACTTGTCTTTCCCTTTACCTCCAACAATTCGAAGCTTCACTCCATCATCATTGTTGCCTTTCACCACAAACTTATCTTTTCCGCCAAGGCCAAAAATCCGCACCTCCTTGGTTTCTTCCTTTTTAAAAGTTCGACTGTATAAACGCTCCTTCTTATTCCCTTTTTTACTTAAACGGTAACTTTCAACTTTTAATTGACCATTTCCAATCCAGTTGATCTCAAAACTTTCGTTTTCATTCGTACCAACGACATCAACTTTCTTAGCCAAGAAATCATAAAAATCCATAGCTAAAGTTGGTAATTGATCTCTTCTAGCCTTTAGCGTTTGTATGATCTTATTGCCCGAAATTTCAAAAACTTCTTGTGGTAAACTCCGAACTGCCTCTGAAATAACATCATCGCTTAATTTACTCTTTAGCTCTTTTGCCATTTTAATCCAATCCTCTTTCTC
>JAESUW010000034.1 GCA_016760525.1 Labilibaculum sp. | reverse complement strand
CAGGATCGTTCACGCGGTATTTACTTTGTACGCTATATTGACCCCTTTAATGAGGTTGAGAAAGAAGAAGAAGGCGTGTTAAGCAAGCTGGCTTTTTGGCGAGATGATGAAGATAAAGCACCTGAAGAATATTATTATATTAAATTAATCTCCGATGCTGAAAAAACAAAAATGATTATCTTAGATGCAGATGAAACACGCACATCTTCAGATACAGCGAAACGATTACTTGGCTTAATGCAGGAACAATTGAGCAAATAGTATGCGATTCGCATCGCTCGGAAGCGGTAGCCGAGGCAATGCAACACTGGTATCGCACAAAGAAACCACATTGCTTGTCGATTGTGGTTTTTCTGCTAGAGAAACAGAGAAACGCTTACAGCGTTTAGATATAAATGCGAATGCATTGACTGCGATTATTGTTACGCATGAGCATTCAGATCATATTAATGGTGTGCGAGTGCTGGCTCGGAAATATGATTTACCCGTTTATGCTACGGTTGGAACGGCTAGTTTTTTAGCGGTCGATGTGATGGGGCTTGTTACTGAATTTAATAGTCATGAAAACTTTACTATTAATGATATAGAAATAAATCCTTTTCCGGTGCCTCATGATGCACGTGAACCCAGTCAATTTGTGTTTAATAGTGGTCAACATCGCCTAGGTTTATTAACCGATGTGGGTATGAGTACACCTGTTATTGAACAAGCGCTATCTGGCTGTGATGCACTTTTATTAGAGGCAAATCATGATCTCGAGATGTTGGATAATAGCGTGTATCCTGAGCATTTAAAATATCGTGTGTCTGGGCGATTAGGCCATTTAAATAATGTACAATCATCAAAATTATTAGAAAAAATTGATACTTCGCATTTGCAACATATTATTGCAATGCATTTAAGTGAGAAAAATAACTCGCCGAATATTGTAGCGCCTTTATTTTCACAGGCATTAAGCTGTGATGAAAGCTGGATAGGAATTGCAAGTCAAAATGTGGGCTTTGACTGGCGTGAATTACGTTAAGAGAATAGATGATGGAAAAAAAACAAGAACTGTTTACGGGCAAGGCTAAAAGCATTTATGCTACTGATAATGAGGATTATGTCATTATGAGCTTTCGTGATGACACCTCGGCTTTTGATGGTGAAAAAATAGAAAAATTAAGCCGTAAAGGTGAAGTGAATAATAAGTTTAATGCTTTTATTATGGATTACCTAAGCAATGCCGGTATTCCCACCCATTTTGAAAAA
Organism: Labilibaculum sp.; assembly: GCA_016760525.1. Classification (GTDB taxonomy): domain Bacteria; phylum Bacteroidota; class Bacteroidia; order Bacteroidales; family Marinifilaceae; genus Labilibaculum. Next base: position 7,511 of record JAESUW010000034.1, on the reverse strand, counting down.
CTGCTTAGCCCTACGGATTCACTTGTTAAAAGCATGCAAATGATGCCGGTAGAATGTGTCGTACGTAATGTAGCAAGTGGTAGTTTATGTCGTCGTTTAGGTGTGGAAGATGGCTTAGAATTAAGCCCGCCTATATTTGAGTTTTTCTTAAAAAATGATGAACTACATGATCCTATGATCAATGAATATCATATTGAAACTTTTGGCTGGGCCAAAGCAGAAGATGTAAATAAAATGAAGGCGTTAACGTTTAAAGTTAATTCTGTTTTAACGAAGCTATTCGCTGATGCAGGTATGATCTTAGTGGATTACAAATTAGAATTTGGTTTATTCAAAGGTGAGGTTATTTTAGGGGATGAATTTAGCCCTGATGGTTGCCGCCTATGGGATGCTGAAACACGCAAGAAACTCGATAAAGATCGTTTTCGCCAAGGTCTAGGCGGCGTTATTGAAGCGTATGAAGAGGTGGCTCGACGTATTGGCGTTCCTTTATAAGTCATAATTTTATGATTACGAAAAATACTCCAAAGTAATTTAGATTGCTCTGGGCATATAGCCAAAAAATTACTAAATTTTTAGTACAGTATTGCTAATTTATAACACTCCATTGAATTTCTTGTCCTGCGCGCATTGGCACTAAATTTTGATCAACAAAAGTGTAGTGTTCAGGCACTAACCATGGCGTTTTTTTGAGTGTGATTGTTTTTGAATTTCTGCTTAGCTGATAAAAATCAGCGCCGAAATGACTGGCAAAGCCTTCTAATTTATCGAGCGAATTTGCTGCTTCAAACACTTCAGCATATAGCTCTATCGCTGCATGGCTACTATAAATTCCCGCACAGCCACAGCCATTTTCTTTGGTGTTTTGAGTATGTGGGGCACTGTCAGTGCCTAAGAAAAACTTAGCATTGCCGCTGGTCGCAGCTTCAATTAATGCCTGTTGGTGCGTGTTGCGCTTCAACACTGGCAAACAATAGTTATGAGGGTGGATACCACCCACTAACAGGTCATTCCTGTTTAACAATAAATGATGTGGTGTGATGGTTGCGGCAATGTGGGCTGCACTATTCAACACAAAATCAACAGCTTCTTTGGTCGTAATATGTTCAAAGATAAGCTTAAGTTCTGGATAATCCTTAAGTAAGGGAATTAAAATTCGGTCAATAAAGACTTTTTCACGATCAAATACGTCAATTTCTGCATTAGTGACTTCACCATGAACAAGCAATGGCATCTGTAAACGTTGCATCGCTTCTAATGCTTTTGCACAGTGTTTTAAATCGGTTACGCCGGCATCAGAATTGGTTGTTGCACAGGCCAGCCAATCACCAAAATGATTATCGCCAATCCATAAATTGTCATCTCCCGCTCTGTTTTTCATGTATTCCACCCAGCCTTTCATGCTTGAATACTGTACTTCCAGAATCCGCTTATCTCCATAGGCCAGGTAAGTTGTCCAAGGTACAATAAGGGCAACATCGGCCCAGGCTGTCGATCCTCCATCGCCATTTAAAACATCAGGAATTACATGAGGAACCAATCCGTTTGTAAGCTGATCGGCAGCCACATCGCGCATCCATTTGGTGTAGAACGGAGCCACATCAAAGTTAAATGCGGCAGTCATACTAAAAACCTGGGCATCGCCTGTCCAGCCCAAACGTTCGTCGCGCTGTGGACAATCGGTTGGAATGTCCAAAAAATTACCTTTTTGTCCCCATTGAATATTGTGCTGAAGTTGGTTAATCATCGGATCGGAACAAGTAAACGAACCTGTTGGTGTCATGTCGGAATGAATGACAATGCCGGTAACCTGATTGAGTGTTGGCTGAGCTGGAAGCCCTTCCAATTTCAAAAAACGGAAACCGTGAAAGGTGAAATGAGGTTCGAACACTTCTTCTCCTTCTCCTTTCAAAATATAAACATCGGTTGATTTAGCCTTGCGCAGATTATCGGTGTAGAAATTACCGTCCTTATCTAAAACTTCTGCAAATTTTAAAGTTACCCGATCACCTTTTTTTCCATTCACTGTAAGTTTCACCCAACCAACCATATTTTGACCCATATCAAAAACAGTTTCACCTTTTGGTGTTGTCAAAATTTTAATTGGTTTGATTTCCTCAATCGCTTTTACAACTTCACCCTGAGGCGCAATCAATATCTTTTTTGAATGATCGAGAATGGATACCTTTCCCCATTTGCTGTCATCAAAACCTGGTTTTGCCCAACCAGGCATCTCTTTGCCGGCATCATATGTTTCCCCATTGTATATATCTGAAAAAAGAATAGGACCTGCAGTAGCTTTCCAACTATTATCCGAAAGAATGGTTTCGCTGGTTCCATCCGTATAGTTAATCTGAAGCTGGCACAAAAGAGCCTGCTTTTTTCCGAAGTAGTTATTACCACCCCATCCAATATTTCCCCGATACCAGCCGTCACCCAGAATGGCTCCAATCGTGTTCTTCTCCTTAAGCATCGAAGTCACATCATATGTTTGATATTGAATACGGTTCTTATAACTGGTCCATCCAGGCGTAAATAAATCAGTACTTACTTTTTGGCCATTTAGAAACAATTCATATAAACCCAAAGCTGTGACATAGACACGTGCCGACGAAATTTTCTTTTTAGATGAGAAATCCTTTCTTACATACGGAGATGGCCTCAACTCTTTATTGCCTTGATCAGAGTCTGAAGTTATCCATGAAGCCTTCCACAAATCAGAATCCAAGATACCCATCTCCCATGATGCAGGCTCACTCCATGCCGTTCTTTTATTTTTATTATTCCACACACGAACCTGCCAATAAAGCTGTTGCATCGAAACCAAAGCAGTACCGCCATAAACTACATTAACCGATTGCGAAGAATTCACTTTACCTGTTGACCAAATCAAATTCTTCGATTTTAGTTTTGCAGGTGAGTCGGCAACCCTTATTTCATAAGCCACCTGCATTACTTCATTTTCTGATGAGAACAATTTCCAGCTTAGCCGCGGTTGAACAACATCAATTCCCAACGGATTTGAATGATATTCACAAACGAGTTCTTTTACTTCATTTTTTGCAAGCGCTACCAAATTCAGGCTAACTAAGGTTAGTAAGACAACAAAGAATTTCGTCAATCGATTGATTTTTTTCATGAGATTTTGCTTTTATATTGATTGCTTCGTATTGTTATATTAATAGGCATACAGGCTTTTATCATATATCGCAATATTCCCCATGCGGGGATCATAGCTCCATGTCTTTCCAAAATCAAAGGGAAAAATCATTGGTTTCTAATAATCACAAGCAAGCTTAAACAGCGCTCTTTTTTAGCCCCTAAAACGGAAAAAATTTAATACTCTACTTACCGTTACTCTTGAAACTAATGCAATAAACCGCCATTACTCAATACATCAAATATATGTTTTCTGAAAATTATCCAATATCACAAACTGGTCATTTTACAACAAAAATGCACCAAAACTCCACTAAGCAGATATAGTAACAGTTATTTTAGCAGATTAGAGCTTACTACTCCTCTATATTCGTAATCAAAAGAGAAACCTACTCAATACTCCTACAAATTTATAATTTACAGGTAAGGAATTGAGGATTTTTAATCCTCATTAAGCACAAAAAAGAATTAAAGATTCTACCTCTTAGAAAGCTTAATTGCAAATCAGAGGCAGCGGGATAGCCAAAACTTACAATCCTGTAATCGATGCGTGGTATATTATACCGATTGGATAAATTAGTGGGCTATTTTTCGCTTTGCTCAATATCGCTTCCTATTTATTCCATCGGCATTCCCGATGAATCGGGACACAGTAGCCGACATGATTTCGTTCGCAATGGCTCACTAATTATTAAAAATGGTATTATAATTTAGATTCAATAATTGCCCGTAGAGAAGACACAGTAGGGGGTTATATCAACAATTATCGACATTGTGAGAGTTTTTATTCTGTCTACTTTTACTAAAACCCAACTTATAGGATTAAAAAAACTCCCTATCCGAAACAGAACAGGGAGATTTTAATTTAATTAATTATAAGAAGTTGATCCAGGATTTACATGAATCCACCGCCACCTTGTGTTTCGCGATTGTCTCTTCGTTTTCTTTGTTTGGCTTTATTTTTACCGCTACCAAATCGGTACGAAAAGCCAAGATATGCTGTTCTACTCTCCCAATGGAATTCTCCCGTTTGATTGTATGGTACTTTTGAGTCAAATTTAAATTTCATACCCTCAAAAATATCGTTCACTCTAAAGCTTAGAGTTCCTTTTCCCTTTAAAACAGAATAGCTTGCTCCTGTATTTATCATCCACATTGGATCCACCTCGAACTGAAGATCTTTACCTCCTCCTCGATACATGGCAAACAATTGAAATCTTAGTTTTTTAGTCGCTGTAAAGCTATTGGATACTCGAAGGTTGAAAGAATTATTCGTGACCTCAAGATTCTCACCATTAGAGACACCTGTTTCTTTCTGTATATATAAATCAGAACTCGCATTTACTGACCACCACTTATAAAATTTGTAACTGGCAGATAATTCCACACCATAACGATCGTTACTATCGGTATTGTAATACGACATTTCAACTTTTTCAACATCCAAAGGATCTTTATTCAACACTCTCGAAATATTATCATTCACTCGTCTGTAGAATACTCCAAAAGTAGCAGATCCTTTCTCCAAGCCTTTTGTATAATTGAATTCAAATGAGTTGGTGAACTGAGGATCAAGATTTGGATTTCCAAAGGAGCTAATAAGCGGTGTACTCCACTCTCTAATAGGATTAACCTGCCTTATTGATGGTCTGTCAACTCTCCGGCTGTAACTCAATTGAAATTGATTTTTTTCGCTTGGCGTAAATGTGAGAAATATTGAAGGATAAACCGTAAAGCGACTATCTGAATACTTAGCCTTCTCGTCACCTTTAACGAACTCACCATCTACTTCGTATTGCTCAATTCGAGCACCCAATTGCATCGAAAAATTATCTATTTTATGATTCAAATTAACATATCCCGAATAAATATTTCTATCATATCTGAATGCTGAATAGGGTTTCAGCACGGTTTCATACCAATCACCATCGGGAATTCTATTTCCCAAATCATCATATACAAATTCGTGCTGATTACTTGCTTTAGAATTTTCCGTATCGTTAATTCTAAGCTCCAAACCCATTTCTAATTTTGTGTTTTCTGATAATGGATTTGTATAATCTAAATTTAAAAGTGTATTTGTATATTCATTTTCAATATCATCGAAATAATTAGATGTCAAATCACTCGTATTTAGTAATTGTTTACCAATTGCATCTTCTGGAGAATCACTTCTACTATAGGTAGTTTCTAACTCGATATTATGACCTTCCTTCTCAAAATCAACTTTATAATTCAGGTTATAGGTTCCTGTTACATTCTTATTCTCAGATCTTAAACGGCTATCATTATCCAAGCTATTTGCCCTGAAAATTTTTGTTGTTCCATCCGTTAATCCATCATGAAAATTTTGAGTTGTATAAAATGATAATGTATTCTTCTTATTCAAATAGATATCAGCTCCAACTTTTAATAACTGAGAATTATTATCACTGTCAAATTGAAATTCCTGTAAGATATCATTCGTAAGAATCACATTACCATTCTCRTCTGCCGAGCGTCTTARTACGCTGCCATAATTGTCTCTTTTYCCCTCRTTTGCWCCAAAATTCAGAAAGAAATTAACGTCTCCGGTTTTRTAATTTAAATCCAAAGATCCATTAATACGTGTGTTTACGCCACGTGTYACACCCAAATTCACATTTCCATTAAAGCCAATATTTGCATTCTTATTCAATACAATATTTATAATACCGCTCATTCCTTCCGGATTATATTTAGCGGAAGGATTGGTAATTAACTCAACACTCTTAATTGAAGTAGAAGGTATTTGCTGCAGTAATTGTGCTGCACTAATGTTAGTTGGTTTTCCATCTACCAAAATCCGAACATTCTCGTTTCCTCTTAGGCTTACAGTTCCTGTTTGACTATCAACACTAACCGATTGTACATTATTCAACACCTCAGAAGCTGTTGCTCCTGCTGCAGTTAAATCTTTACCTAYATTAATCACTTTTCTATCAATTTTCTGAGTTACGGTAGATAGTTCTGCTCTTACAGTTACTTCACCAAGAAGTTCWGCATCCTCCTCMARTTCAACAGTACCCAATTTGTGTGYTGCTTTTTYAGAYGAAAAKTCAAGWTTTCTWACATAYGGYTTGTATCCCATGTATTGAATTTCRACGGAATTCTTTCCTAAATCAATTTTCTTAATACTAAACTTTCCATTRTCAYCGGTRATTCCTCCGGTTAGTATTTTACTATTYACATCTCTTATTACCACATTTACATATGGYAATGGTTGCTTTGTTTTAACATCARTAACAATACCCGTTAGTGATCCATGCTTACTTCCCTCTCCAATATCTGCTTGCCCRTAACTGGCAATACTGCATATCAATAAAATGAATATCAATATTCTTTCTCTCATAATTAGTTTATTTACGTGGTTAGTTCTGTACTAAATTCGACTACAACAAAAATTGAATGGTTACACATAGATTTTACACTTATTCTTATCCACAATATTGAACTTAGGTTAAAACCCATGATAAAATGGCATGAAACCTCTATTATAACCCTTATATGACTTGCTCTATCACATATGATGCCGAAAATCGTATTAATCACACAATCAAGATAAAAACACTTACGGGATCTATTTTCCTCTGTACGATAACGAACAGACTATGTCCGATTGCGACTTCTGTTATACAGGTATTTCACAAGTTACTTATCAAATAGTAAATTTCTCGGATATTAGAAGTTCATTTACGATTTGCTGATTTAAGATATCCGAATTGCGAAATTAAATTTACTGCACAAAAAAAAAGATAGCATTTCTGTTATCCTTTTTGTAGCCGGCTACATAACTTAAATAATGAAACTTGGCTATTTGTATGTGTCGATACTGTGTGCGTACTGCAAATTTGATAAACGAAACAGATTGCTGGTATTTTGCTACTTTAAAATTCTGCCTAAAAGAGCTTATTAAAACTAGTCATTATTATTGAGAATTTGTTCTCCAGAAAAAAATGGCTTAAAAATTTTTGGCGGTAATAAAGTGACATTATCACTGCTAAATAACGTCTTTTGTCTTTTATTCTATGGCTAATATTATTTGGTACGAGAAAACGTGTCTTCTGTGTCATTTTGAGCCTTCTTGCTCTCTTACAGGTTGTTTTGAAACACTACATTCGACTTTTGTTGTGTATTTGTTGTGTATTTGCAAATAAATCTCTTAATTTGTAGTCATAAACAAAACAGTAATCCATGAAAGCTTCAACGGAAAATAGAAATTTATCGATCTACGACAAGATGAAAAAGATTGTCGAGCAGAAAAGATATATCCGTGAGTCACTTCAAAACGGAAAAAGCTTAGATGACTTACGAAAAGAAGGCTACAAGTTTGG
>JAESUW010000185.1 GCA_016760525.1 Labilibaculum sp. | reverse complement strand
AAAAAAAGTCTGGCTCCATGAGTCAGTTGCTTTTGGTTGTTGAAACCTCTTTCACCAGCACCATGAAGAAACAGTATTAATGGATAGGTCTTTCCTTTTTCCATTTTTTCAGGATAAAGCACACGGTATTTTAAGGTATCCTTACCCAGAATAAAATTATTCTTCTGATACTTATTCAAATCTTGAGCGTAAGAGTGCCCAAAGAACATACAAAGTATCAATCCGAGATATATTGCTTTGCTGTTTTTCATTTTTCCGTACTAATTCTAATTATTTCAAGAGAATACTCTTGATAGGTGAATTATTGCTCAATGGTAAATTCAAGTTTATTTAATCCTTCTTTAACTTCCGGACAATTCATGAATAAATCCCAAAGCAAACCAGTTCTGTAGTTTTCAATCATGCAAACAATAGGTCCCTGATCAATGGCTAAATAGCTTCTTGGATACCAATTGTGTTCAACACTAAAAGCATCGTATGGACCATATTTGCCAAAGGTTTTTTCGCCCAGATTAAAATAGATTTCCTTAGCAACTTTCATGCATTCTTCCGGAGCATAAGGAAAAGAGGATAGGGCAGCAGTGGGAGAAATAACACCAAAATCCTCATTGGGTGAATGTGCTGTGTATCCTAAATACAGGTCACTTGCAATTAAATCGTTTCGATCTCTTCCTCCTCCATTTTCCCATTCGCGATATCCTTTTATCGAGTAACTTGCCGTTAATCCCCACAGGTTTTCACCATATCCTTCAAACTTTTTAGGGTTTTGAATGCAATAGGCACGGTTCATTAGGGTATGAGCAACATTGATATCCTTGTAATTGGCATATTTGTCGGAAGCGATGCTTGGATTAAAACCTAAATAGGAATAGTGTGCCCAAAATAAAGGACCACCGGCAGAATGATTCCCATTGTGTTTTAGATCTAATGTGTATCCGTATTTTGAACTTGGCTGAACAATGTTTCCATTTCGGGCCCAACCTTTGTGATAGGTATCGGCTTTTATTGAATAGTCGGGAGATGAGGCACCTGTGATGTAGGTAATTAAACACTCGTTATAACCTTCCAAAGGAAAATTCATTTGCCAGGCATAATTTGGCGACCAATGCCAGTAAAGTACATTACTATCGTCTTTTTCGTACCAATTGAATTCGATACCGTGCCAAAGGCTTTTGATTCTTTCGCTCAATTGTTTTTCACTTTCAGAACCATTTTTAAAGTATTCCTGAACACAGATTAAGCCTTGTGCAAGAAAGGAGGTTTCAACTAAATCGCCTCCGTTATCCTTTTGTCCAAATGGAACTACTTTTCCTGTTTTTCCATCCATCCAATGTGGCCAGGCTCCGTGAAAACGATCTGCATTTTCAAGAAAGTCTGCAATTTTTTCAAATCGTTGCACACCTTCTTCTCTGGAAATAAATCCTCTGTCTATTCCAACAAGTATCGCCATAAGTCCAAAGCCGGATCCTCCTGTTGTTACTACATACTGATCGTTTAGCGGATAAATACCTGACATATGAATTCGCTCAGGAGCAAGACCCGAATTGGGTTCTGCACCATCCCAGAAATACTGAAAAGTATAATATTGGATGGTATCCAATAGCATCCCATCGGATAATCCTTGATAAATCCTTGGGCCATTATTACCAGCTTCTTCTTTGGGAATAATTACCTCTTTATCTTTACCACATGATGAAAGAAACATTAAAAACGACAATATAATTGTATAGTTCATAGCTCGTTGTCTTATTTTACTTCAATAATTTGAGATGTTTTTGAAATTCCGTTTTCATTAAATGCTTCAATTGTAATGTAGTAGGTCTTGTCAGAGTCAAGTGATTTAAGCAAATGTTCATTTTTGCCGTAAATCATCCATGAATTATATAGCTTGTCCGGAGCTATTCCCCAAATGATGTTATATCCCTGACAATCTTCCTTCTGCGTCCAACTAATCTTAGCATCGCGTCGGTCTTTTAAGCGTTCAACGCTAAAGTTTTTTACTGTTGATGGTGCTTTGCCTGAAGCATTTCCAAATATTCGGATATCAGAAATTGCTAGCGATGGAGTAGGAACCTCAATATTGGTGTACTTAATAAATCTTGCCTTATAGGCCTGATCCAGTTCAACGTAATCGTTGGGAGTATCTTTAAAGCTATTTGATTTGTCAATTAATGATTTCCAATTTGATCCATCAGTAGAGTATTCAATCAGATACCGATGTTTCAAATTTTCATATCTGCCATACATATTCGATTTGTGATCGTGAAAATTGATTTGAATCGCTTTTACATCCATTGGTTTTTCCAGATCGATTGTAAACCATTCTCCACCTGTGTTGGTTTCTGACAGCCAGAATGTTTTCACATTTTCATCCGTTAGGTTTTTAATTCCTTTGGGAGATGAACTTTTAACTGGTTTATTGTATGAAAGAAGCATCCAACCACGAAATTTGCCTGTTTTTTCTTTAGAATTTGGAGCATAATGCGGGTAATCTCCGAATCGGGTATTGCTGTACATGAGTCCGTCTTTATCAAAGAAAATTGGATGCATACAAAGTCTTCGCTCCCAAATTTCGGTAACGGATAGTGCCATGGATCCGAAATGCCAGTAAGCTCCTGAAGTTGTTTTTACAATGCTTCCGTGTCCAGCTCCGTTCATAAATCCACCTGGCTTGTAAACAACAGGATTGTGAGGCTGATAAGTATAGGGTCCCATTGGATTTTTTGCTGTGTAAACACCATCTGCATAAACATTAAATTCTGTTCCTGGCGCGGCGTACATCATGTAATAGGTATCCTTGTGCTTGGTTAGCCAAGGACCTTCCATATATCCTTTAAGAAGGGTGTCGGAATGGTTTTCTCCAAATCGTTCCCATCCATGAATTTCTTGATTAAGGCTGAATAATTCAGTGGTATTTTTTTCAGCAATGAATCTTTTGTTTTTGTCTAATTTTTTAGCTCTGATCGGAAATTTATTGGAAGAACCCCAAAATATATAAGCTTGATCATCATCATCAATAAAAAGATCTGGATCTTGAAGATTATTTAGAATTGCAGGCTCAATTTTCCAATTTCCTTTTTTAGGATTATCGGTATATAAAACACTCATTTGTCCTGAAGGATCACCGGTTACGTATAGAACCGAATCTTTGTAGTTGTGTGCCGCAGGGGCATTGCACCCTTGAAAATACCATTTCTCCGGTTGAATGAAATCCCAGTTTTGTAAATCTGTTGAATGCCAGTATCCTAATGAGCGGGTAACAAACATGTAATATTCTCCACGAAATTCGACTACTGCAGGATCTGCTCCTGAACGATAGGAGAGGTCGTTGTTGGAATTGTATATCATGTAAGTATAATCTACATTTAGCGGATTGCAATAAGTTTCTGCTGTACGCTGAGCAATAGTTGTAACACTTACAAAAGTTAAAAGGATGGTTAATAGTTTGTGCATTGGTTTCAATTCTGGTTGAGTAATATTGTATTCCAGAGGCTTCTGATGTTGAGAAGCCTCTGGAATTAAGTGTTCTACAAAAAAAGATTATTTCTCTGCGTCATATATTGTTTGAATCTCTTCCTGCGAAAGAGCCGTATTAAAAATACGTAATTCATCAAGGAAACTTGAATCGGACAAGTGATCCCAGTAGCTAAATGTTTCGCCACCAGCACCAATTGTAAGTGTTGTACATCCGGTCCAATCAATACCTTGAGAAAGATCTGAGGAAAGCATTTCCACACCGTTAAAATAAATTGTGTTCTTTGTTTGAGAAACGGTGACTGCAATTTGAATCCATTCGTTAGCAGTTACATCAATAACACCACCATCATTCCAAACTTCAGTCTCTCCAGTTCCAATATTCAATTTTATTCTTTGCGAGCTTGCATCTCCTTCACGGAACAATCTAAAGCCTTGATTTCGGTCATCAACATCGTCACCAATTACAAGAATACCTGCTCGGTCAGGACTCGGGTTTACTTTGTACCAAAATACAGTACTAAATTCATTTCCGATAATGCCTTCAATAGGAAAGGTAAGGTAGGAGTCAGTTGTGTTTGTAAATGCATCACTTCCGATTGCACTTTCACCGGCAAACCCAGTTGTACCTACTATAGTGGCCTCTTCCGAACTGATTAAATCAGTATAATCTCCATCGAAAGGCATGTAAAATGTTTCGCCGTATTTTGGCTCGTATGGATTGGTAACATTAATCATGTTTTGAATTTCGCTTGCAGTTAATGCTTTGTTGAATAAACGCAATTCATCTATTGCACTAGCATCTGCTTTATGATCCCAATAGCTAAATGTTTCGCCTCCGGCACCAATTGTCAGTGTTTCACAACCTGTCCAATCAATACCAGCATCCATAGGAGAAGAATTCATTTCAACGCCATTTAAGAAGATGCTACACTGTGTTTGTGAAATGGTAAAAGCAACGTGTACCCATTCTCCGGCAGCTACGTCAATAATACCACCATCATTCCAAACTTCAGCATCACCAGTACCTACATTAAGCTTAATTCTTTGCTCGGCACCATTTCCTTCTCTAAACAATCTAAATCCCTGATTACGATTTTCTGGGATATCATTTCCAATAACTAAAATACCTGCTCGATCTGGTGATGGATTCACTTTATACCAAAATGCAGCAGTAAATTCAGGCGTAAGCATTGAAGCAATTGGGTAAGTTAGATAAGAATCTGTTGTTCCTGAATAAGAATCAGTTCCGATTATACTTTCTCCGGCAAAACCAGGAAATCCAACTTCAGTTGCCTGTACAATGTTTACCAATTCGTAATAATCTCCATCAAATGGCATATAGAATAATTCTCCGTCAAATAAAGCTGTGTATGGAGGTTCTTTTGAGAAATTTACTGACGATGTGGTACTTTTACCTTCAAGGTCAGTAGCTATCACGGTCATAATGTGATCTCCTGAATTTACGTTGTCATAGGTGAATTTTTCAAAAGCAATTCGGTAATCAGTAAATTTAGTAAAATTGGCTATCTCAGTTCCATTCATTAGAACAGATATGCTTCCAATTTCAATATCATCTGTTACTTCAATATCAATGTCAATTGAAGTAACTAAATCAAGGACTTTGATTATTGTTCCTTCAGTAGGGTAGTTTATTTTGATTACCGGAGCTGTTTCATCCACTCCAGGTTTCACTGCTGTAATCGGATCAATTCCTTCGTCGCATGCTGTGGCAAATACGAGGGCAATCATTGCGATTAATATATTTTTAAATAATTTCATTTTCTTCATTTTAATGATCAAAAATTATTAATTCTTGCCCTGTAAACCAGGTAGTAAATCAACTTGATTTTGAGGGTATGGTAAAAATCTTAAGTCTGAAGTGAATGTTCTTCCTTCGTAACTTAACTCATCGTATTTTTCTAAGCGAACCATATCATAAAAACGAGTTCCCCATTCCATAGCCAACTCAGCAAATTTTTCATCCATAACCTGAGCGTTTGTAACTCCTGAAATTGCAGCTAAACCAACTCTTTCCCGAACTAAATTTACAGCAGCATCTGCCGATATTGAAGAGCTTGATGCACCTTGGGTTAAAGCCTCGGCATGCATTAATAAGATTTCGGCATAACGAATGCAGGTGAAATTTTTGTTTGTACCATAAGTTGTACGTCCGGGTGTTAGTTGATCTGATGGTAAATAATGCTTACCACTTGCAAAAAATGCACGGGCATAGTCATTAATTACATCTCCCGATCGGGTTGTGTTTGAAACCCAGGCAGGCAGTGTTGCATAATTCGGATCTTTTTTAATTTCAGCAATCCCTCGATCTGTGAAAAGAACACTAGTTTCTAAACGTACAGTCTCTCCTCTGTCAAGCATGAATTTGATGTATTTCAAACTAGGCTCCCAAAATCCCCAACCGCTGTTGGTTCCTTCAATTTTAGGTGTCCAACCTTCTGGTCCAAAGAATTCAAATAGGTAGCTTTTGTTGTCTCCTGCACCTTGTCCGAAATCAGAATATTGCATTTCCAGTAAATTCTCATTGTTTAGCTTACCAGGAATTTTAAATAATTCGTAAAAGTCAGCTTCTAAAGTAAATTTACCTGAGTTTATAATTTGTGAGCTTGCATTGGCAACAGCCTGATAATTTTTCAACTCCAAATTTGCAAGAGCCTTGATTGCAAGTGCAGTGTATTTGGTAACACCACCTCTAATATCAGATCTTTCGTTTGGGTTCATATCTGGTAAAAGAGGAATTGCCTCATCCATCTGATCCGAGATATGTTGTAATACTTCAATTCTTGATGAAACTTCTGAAACGAGTAAATTGGAAGGATCAGAATTAGTCGGAATGAAAATATCGCCCCAAACACGAGTTAAATTAAACAGCAACCAAGCTTTAATGGTTTTTGCTTCGGCGATGTATTGGTTGCCAAGAGATTGGTCGCTTGCGGATTCTAGATACAGATTGATCTGTTCAATGGTTGAATGAGCTGTAAATACATCAACATATTCATTTTCCCAAACAGAATTGTACATCCAAAAATCTTTGTTGTAGTTGTATAAATCTGTCTCAGCAAAATCTTGTTGATCACCTAGTCCACCAGCATTTACATCATCACCACGTAAAGCCATAATCGGATTGTTTGGCCAGCCTTTATCATTGAATTCTGCATACAAACCAAGCAAAGGCAAAATCATATCCTCTGAGGCTGTATAATCAGTTTCTTCGGTGAATGCTTTGTTCTCAGCCGGTTCGTCTAAAATATCGTCGCATGCTGTTGTTGCTGATAGCAAGCCAATAAAAAGGAGTAGCTGTACTGTATATTTTAATATTTTCATGATAACAATTTTTTAAGAATTAAAATTTAACGTTCAGCCCAAGGGTATAAACAGCAGGAACTGGATAGGCTTGAGTATCGATTCCATTTGCAACTTCAGGATTAAAACCATTGTATTTAAATACTGTTAACGGGCGGTCTGCCGTTAGAGAAATTCTAGTTTCGGGAATTGTTTTTCCAAACCAATTTTTACCTGTGATATTATAGGCAAGTTGAATGTTCTGGATTCTGAAATAAGATCCATCCTCAACAAAATAGTCACTCATTTTTTGGTTCCAACCTTTTCTAAGTCCTGCAGAAGATGGATACTTGTTTGAAGTTCCTTCACCGTGCCAACGATTTTTAGCAAGATCAGCGTCCAGATTTCCATCATTTGTCCAGATTAATTCTCCGCGTTTGCGATTAAGAATTTTATTTCCTGTTTGACCTAAAATACTGGCTGATAATTCCCAGCTTTTGTAGTAAACTCCAAGATTGAAAGCATACATGAATGTTGGAAAGTAGGAGCCAAGAACGGCTCTGTCGTCATCGTTAACTACACCATCACCATTTTGATCTTTGTATTTAAAATCACCCGGAACAAGCCCGTTTTCCATAGCAATTGGATCAGCAGCAATCTCTGCTTCATTTTGGTATACTCCAATTACTTCGTGACCGTAAAAGGCTAAAAGAGGTTCGCTAACCATGGAACGTTGTTTGAATTCTGCTTGGTCACTGTCAATATGAGGTTGGCCATATAGGCTTCTTATTTCATTTTTAAGAGTAGAAATATTTCCTCCTACGCTATATCTAAGATCATCGGTAATCTTATCATTCCAATTGATTGCTAATTCAAAACCAGAATTTCTGATTACGCCAACATTTTTAAGTACACTAAGTCCAGTAGCAGGAATCGTTACGCTAATAGCTGCATTTTTCGTATCTCTAATAAAATAATCAGCATCTATTGATAAACGATTATTAAGAAGAGTTGAGGTAATCCCAAAATTGGATTCTTCTGTAACTTCCCACTTCAGAGAAGAGAATGTGCTTGAGGTTGTTGTTCCTGAAACAAGCTGACCATCAATTGCAGTTGTTACAACCTTCGTTGTAGTTGCTCCATCACTTGCTTGAATTTTGTCGTTACCAAGTTTACCCCAACTAACACGTAATTTTAAAAAATCAATTGCTTCAATATCTTGTAGAAAATCTTCTTCAGATAATACCCAACCTAATCCAAGTGTTGGAAAATAGCCCCATATTTCCTGATATTTTGAACTTCCATCAGCTCTCATCGTTCCATGCAAAAGGTATTTATTTTTGAAATTGTATGAGATTCTTCCAAAATAGGATTGTCCATATTGTCTTAGACCATTATCGCCAACATTCTCAACAGGAATGGTTTCTGATTGACCAATATACCATGTTTCTTTTCCATTAATTGGGAAATTTAAGCCTGTCGCTTGAAGTAGATCCCAGGCTGTATCTCTGTACGAAGCGCCAGCCATAACCTCTACGTTGTGATCTCCAAAACGATCCGAATAGGTTAGGATATTATCCCATGTCTGATTGGAAAAAGTTTGAGATATTTTGGTAACTGAAGCATCTGCACGTTGAAAACCATTGCTTATAAAGTAAGGTAGGTCAACATTTCTCTCATTAAGAGAGGTGAAACTATGATTGTAAGTTGTTTTAAAGGATAGTTTATTGGGAATAAGATCAAGTTTTGCGTAAAAATTCGCCAGTACCTTTCTGATCTTATTTTTATTTTCGTTGAATTTTAATGTTGGGAATGGGTTTTGACCATTTCTGTAACCGATATCCTGTGCGCTTGCAAAGTTGGTCGGTGTCGCATTAACATTAGCTTCATCGTAAATTGGTAGAATTGGAACAGCCGATGGGGAGTTCATGGCCGTTGGAGCCATTGAACCTCAGTTCTATCGCCAGTTGCTGGAAGTGTTGGATA
>JAESUW010000106.1 GCA_016760525.1 Labilibaculum sp. | reverse complement strand
CTTTAATGTTCTGAATAATGCTTCCGAGTAAGGATTGTCGTTGCTTACGCTGGGTCTGCTCAACGAAGCCGTAACGCCCAGCTCTTCAAGCTTGGCTTTCATTGTCAGCGACCTCATGGGTGCACCGTTGCGTATTAACATGAGAAAGATCGCTCAATAACATCGAAGGAGATCGCTGTTTCTCTAATCTATAGAACCTCACTTAATCTACTTTTCTTGATCTCCATCAGTCAATGATTTTGTCATTTTTCTCATGGACTCACCCTGTAACTCCACCTTAATTGAGCGATGTACAAGGCGATCCAAAATCGCATCAGCATGGGTAGATTCTCCGATCATATCGTACCAACTTGTCACAGGAAGTTGGCTCACTATTAGGGTTGAATGATGGTCATAACGCCCATCGATCAGCTCTAACAGATCACTTCTCTGGCCTGCACTTAGTGGTTCAAGCCCCCAGTCATCGATAATAAGTAGCTCTGCGTTGATAAGTTTAGTGACGAGTTTACGATAACTCCCTTCAGCCTGGGCCAGGTACATCTGTTCAAGCAGGGCTTTGAGGCGGAAATAGAATACCGTTTTCCCTTGTCTGCAATGCTCCGTACCTAATGCACAGGCCAGATAAGTCTTTCCACAGCCCGTTGCGCCAGTAATAACCGATTATGAGCATGATTTATCCATTCATCTTGGCTTAGTGTTCTGACTTGAGATTTAGTTAAGTTACGACTGCTTTTATAGTTCATTAGCTTGCTTAGTCAGTCGCTCGATACGGCGTTGTTCACGGGCTGTAAGCTCATGCTCAAGCAACAGCTGAAGTCGTTCAGTAAAACTTAGCTCAGCATAAGTATTAGCTTGCACTTGTTGCTGAGTAAGAGCATCTCGTATTCCAGTGAGTTTTAGCTGGTTAAGTTGTTGTATTATTTCTTGCATATTTACTCCTAGTGATAGTAATCATTGCCACGGATATTTTGATGGTCAATGGTGCTGAGCAGATCCTCTTGAGGCTCTGGTATCGGGGATTTATCTAAGCCATTTTTGAGCATGTTGACGATTTGGCTTAGTCGATAAGCACCTGTAGCACGTGCTCGATGGCACGCGTTATCTAAACGTTCATTACCGTATTTTGACGATAAGTTGAGTAACCCTAAGCAGGTGCGGTAGGCTTGCTGTGGGTGTTTAGTCCCTGCTAATAACATTTGAACCAACGCTAGAGTATGTGGCCCGATGCTAGTCGCCCAGTGCTCAAAGCGCTTTGATGACCACAGCTGCTGTTGATGCGCTTTAGGCATATGCACTGNTTTAGTCGTGTGACGCCCAGCCTGATAGCTACGAGGGTGAGTTGCGACTGTGTTTCCTTCGTGCTTTAACGTGACCAGTTGTCCACTTATACAGGCCTCTAGCTGCTTTTTAGCTAAGGAGTAAGGRACAGAGTAGTAGTGCTTTTCAAGCTCTACGTGATAGTCGATATTAACGCGTACTTTTTTGACGTGGGTGTATTGGTAGGTCTGTGTTGGCAGTGGCAATAAAGCAGGCTTATCGAGCTGCTTAAACAGTGCGATACGAGATTGGTCGTACTGCTTCATKACTTTGTTGTTCATCCAGTCCAGTAACTCGGCGATACGTTGGTTGAGCTGTTTTAAGCTAAAGAAGGTCTCTTTACGTATCCGCGCCATAATCCACCGCTCAACGATTTGAACACCCACCTCAGCTTTAGATTTATCTTTGGGTTTATAGGGTCTTGCAGGRATAATCGCCGTATTGTAATGGGCTGAAAGTTGATGATAAGTAGGATTTAAATCAGGCTCATAGCGACATGCTTTATGGACGCCACTTTTAAGGTTATCGGGTATAACAATCTCAGGTACGCCGCCTAGAAACTCAAAGCAGCGAACGTGGCTCAYTATCCAGTCTTCGAGTTGCTGCGACCAGGTTGCTTCAGCATAGGTGTAGTTGCTGCAACCCATGACTGCAACAAAAACTTGGGCAGTACGGCACTCACCAGTATCAGGGTTAACGACAGAAACTGTTGGGCCGCAGTAATCAACAAACAGCTTTTCACCAGCATGATGAGTTTGGCGCATCGATAACCGAAGTGAGCCGCACCATTGCCGGTACATACGACAAAAGTGATTATAACTGTAAAAACTTGCTGGGTTGAGTTCTGCATACTCTTCCCATAACAGATAGAGCGTCAGGATTTTACTGCTTTTTAGCTCACCATGTACTGWKWSCYMRTTKGRWARAMNTGTGMTNNTTTTAASTKKMRYWKYWSTWRCYRWRWWTKYRKYWTYAWSSRKYAMGWMAWCYSWWKYMWYWYCAWKRKGCCAACGTGTGAGCCCCATATTTGCTGCACGACATGCATATCGTGATACGACAGAGGGTGAAATAGACAAGCTTTTGGCGATCTGCCGATGCGTTAGCTTCTGTCCATATTTAAGTCTAAGAATATCTTTTAATTTTATCATGGATATAGGCGCTGTTGGCATGGCTACTCATCTCTGTGTAAAAGAATCAGAGTAGCGGTTAAATACACCTATAGACTAGAAAATGGACAATAACATTTGAGGAGATCGCGCAATAACATTTGAGGGGAAAAGTGATCTCCATGAATGTTATTGGTTGATCTTGATCGATGTTATTGGCTGATCTCCATGGGTGGTAATATGCAAGCGGGATACTCGACGCTTTTTAATTCTGAATATGGCTTCGAGTAGCTGCGCGTATTTGATAACCCAACGGTTCAATGTTGAGTTATCAAAATGGATATTTCGTTCAGCAAATATCTCTTCTATTTCACGATAACTGAGTTTATAAGCTAGGTAATAACGAAGCGCTTGCATGATGATATCTGCTGGGTAATGTCGGCCTGAAAAGTTGATGCTCATGCTCTGGATACTCAAAATTAATCTCTGAGCATGCTCACTTCTTTCGCAGGAACAACTTTGCGACAGAAACGTTCTCATTCGATGTTATTGAGCGAGAGGAGGGAAGGGGTTTAATTGTATTTAATTTTACTTAATGTTAAATAATAGTTAAGTTTAATTATTTTTGTTAAAATACAAAAATAGTAAAAGGCAATAGATAGAAACAACCCAATGCTTAATAACAAATGCAAAGCTGAACACTGCCTTGTTTGTGAATATTACAAACCGATTGTAGATGTGAAACTAGTGGGTGTAGGGCGTGATTTTTACTCCATCAGAGCTTTTTGTATTCTTTTTAAAAATAAAAATAATATATGCTCAAGTAATGAGCTTGAATCCTTTATTTGGGAAAGAAAACATGTCGGTTTTAATAGTTTACCTGTCCTTATGTTTAAACTTCGACGTTATTTAATGGGTACTAAGTATGGGGTTATATCTATAAGACTAAAAGGCTACATGCTTATTGATGCTCAGGAGGGTGAGGATGCGTGAATGGGACCGTATGCAAAACTGCTACATACTTAATTCTAGTAATTTCAGCGATGTGTACACCAAAAATGTAAAGCTGAGATACAGGTATCAAAATATTTTTTCTGCTGACAGTGTATCTGAAATTAATGGAGGATATAATGCAATTGCCTCTGAACTGTTAATAGATCGAAAGCTGTCTATTCATTCTAATGCGGAAGATTTGGATTTTGTAATACATTTTGGTGAGGCGGCAAATAAAACTCTGGATTATGCATGTGCTTACTCTCTGTCAAGCCCTCTCTCTATATTTATAAATATAGAGAGAAGTAATTTATGTGATGTAAAGGTAATAAAGCGGATATGTGATATATCAAAAAGATTAGAATTATTTGGTACAGAACTTGTGGTTGAAGTGACAGAGAGAGATTTCTGTTCAAAATGTACAAAAGTATTAGAAGGGTTAACATATTTAAAATCAAAAGAGGTCGTTCTCGCAAAAGATGATTTTGATTACTTGACTCTTGATTTTAAAAGTATTAATACTGAGCTGGCTCTGTTTTACGAATATGTAAAAATAGATGTGCCATTGAATTTTAAAGAAAAAGTTATTTTTGATGATTTTGTCGAGGCTCATTATAAAACTAAAAAAATAATTGTGGAAAAAATAGAAACTAAAGAACAGTTAAAAATGCTGGATTTGATTAAGCTTTGGGGAGTGCAAGGCTTTTTATTTTGTAAGGGGGAAACAATTTCAAAAATATAAGGTTCGTATTTGTTATCAATAAATTTATTAACAAGGATTACCAATGAAAAATACAATTAGTTTATCTGTTATCGCGCTATTGTCAGTAGCTTCTTTGAATGCTCAAGCAGTGGCTTCTGGTACCATTCAATTTACAGGGGAACTTATCGCATCAACTTGTGACGTCTCTGTAGAAGGTGCTGGTTCTGATGCGACAGTAGTTCTGCCAAAAATAAGTACAGCTTCGTTAACTACATTGAATGATGTAGCAGGTAAAACCCAATTCACCATGTCGCTAACCCAGTGTACGGTCGCAGGGAATGTTGCTGCTTATTTTGAGCCAGGTACTACTGTTGATATAAATGGTCGTTTAAAAAACACGTCAGGTACCGCCACAAATGTTGCTTTGCAATTTCGTGATGTAAATGATGCTGTAATTAAAATTGGTGATGTATCTCAACAGAGTGGTCACTTTTTTGCTCAGAGTGCCGAGTCTGGTGCTGGCGCTGCGGATGGTTCAGCAGAACTAGAATACTTTGTTGAGTATTTTGCTGAAAATACTACTACAGCGGGCACGGTCGCCAGCTCGGTTGTTTATTCTATTCAATACCAGTAAAAAATATAACTTAATTATCAACAAAGTGAGGGCGCGTTTGGCCCTTTCTTATTTTAAATGTTTCGCGTTGTTAGGGGTAGTATGTTTTATAAATCACATGTTGCATTGATGATAATGATTTTAAGTTTAAGTAGCTTCTACTCTTATGCTGGTATTGTAATTAATGGTACGCGTATAATTTACTCCGCAGATGCTCGAGAAGTTTCTATAAAACTAACAAATAAGGGGGACAGACCAGTTTTAATTCAAAGCTGGATAGATAATGGTGATTCAGAGGCTAATCCATCAGAAATTAGTGTTCCTTTCATTTTAACTCCACCTATTAATAGAGTGAACGGAGGTGAGGGGCAAGTTTTACGACTGTCTTATACAGGTAGCGAGTTGCCAAACATGGTTGAGTCTGTTTTCTGGCTTAACGTATTAGAAATTCCCGTTAAAAGTAAAGATAAATTAATTGGTAATCATCTTCAAATGGCATTTCGAACTCGTATAAAATTATTTTTTAGACCACTTTTTTTGGAGGGAGAAGCTAATGATTCAGCTAGGGAACTTATTTTTAATTCTACATCGCATGGTGTAAATGTCACCAATCCAACACCATATTATATTTCTATTTCTAAAATTAACGTTACAGTTAAAGGTGTTAGATACAGTGTTAAAGGTGAAATGATCTCCCCTCTATCCTCGGATGAATTTAGCTTTCCTAATGTAGGCCGAATTCCTGTAGGAAGTACTATTATGTTTAACAGTATTAATGATTATGGTGCGATAGTAATAAACGAATCTGTAGTCTTAAATTAAATCATGTACTAAGTGAGTGCTTTTTACAATGAAAGTTTTTTTTAAAAATCAAACGTGTAAATTGTGTTTGTGTATGATTATTTTCCTCAGTAGTCATTATTCCAATGCATCCGATGAAATTGAGTTTAATTCATCATTTTTGCAACTAAAAAATCCAGGGTCTATAGACCTTAGCTGGTTTTCAACTGGTGCCAACACGCCTCCTGGCACCTACCAAGCTGATGTTTATATAAACGACAAACTAGTAACCAACAGCCAAATTGTTATACAGCCGTACAAAGATAAATTAACACGAGTTTGTCTGACAGAATCAATAATTAGAAAGATTGATTTTGATTATGCAGTCCTTCCATCGAATTTTGTTGCTGAAATAAATAAAAACACTCAATGCATAGACATAGAAAATATTATCCCTGATGCAAGTGTTAACTTTGAAAGTAACGAGTCACGACTTAACATTCAAGTTCCACAACTATATATTAAAAAAATTGCTCGTGGTTTTGTTGAGACTGATTTATGGGATCAAGGAATTACTAGTGCCACGTTTAATTACRATGTGAACGGTTACAATCAAGATTCATATGGTAAAAATCGTCAATCTGCATATGCGTCTTTATCCACTGGTATTAACATCGGCTCATGGTATTTTCGCCAAAATGGAAACCTTAGTTGGTCTGACAGTCATGGCAGTAGATATTCTAGTTTAGATGCTTATATTCAGAAAGATATTTCTGAATGGCAAGGAAGAATAATTATTGGTCAAACGAATACGCAAGGCCAGTTGTTTGACACCATACCGTTTACCGGTATCCAGTTTAACACCGACGAACGAATGCTTCCCACTTCACAAAGAGGTTATGCGCCAGAAATTCATGGCGTAGCAAGAACAACAGCTCGAGTTACAGTGACTCAAAACAATCAACTTATTTATGAAACGACTGTGAGTCCTGGTGAATTTGTAATTAATGACTTATATCCTGCAGGATTCGGTGGAAATCTTGATGTGATAGTATTCGAAGCAAATGGAACTGAGCAGCACTTCTCAGTGGCTTATGATTCAATGGCGCAATTGCTTAGACCAGGGTTTCAACGTTTTTCTGCTGTTATAGGCCAATATAATAATGATAGCTTGTTAACCACCCCTGCATTGTTGGAGGTAACTTACCAACGAGGTATAACAAATTCAATAACGGGATTCGGTGGAATTCAAGCCAACCAAAACTATTATGCCATTCAAGCCGGTCTCGCTTTAGGAACATTTCTAGGCTCTTTTTCTGCGGATATAACTCAAGCTAATACTAATTTATTCAATGGGTATAGTGATCAAAAAGGGCAGAGCTACCAAGTAAGATACAGTAAAAGTGTGGCTTCTACTGGAAGCACACTTTCGCTAGCCGCTTATCGTTTTTCAACAAATGGCTATATGGATTATCAAACCGCAATGATAACTAGAGATAGCATTCAAAGGCAGCAATATATTGATCATATAAATCGTTCTAAAAACCGTTTTTCTCTAATGTTAAATCAAGATTTACCCGTAGGTTGGGGGCAAATTTATGTTAGTAGTCAAGTGGAAAGCTATTGGAACCTATCTAGTCAATATAAACAATATCAGATAGGTTATAACAACCAATATAAAAAATTATATTGGGGGGTCAGCATAAATCGTAGTTACAATCATTCAGGAATAGAGCAAACTGATTATTTAGTTAACTTCTCTTTACCGTTTGGAASCAATGCGAACGCCCCTCAGTTTAGAGCCAGCTTAAATAGCGATAGTAATGGCTCTGAACGCCTACAAGCTAGTATTTCGGGTAGTATTGGAGAATATAACCAGTTTAGTTATGGTATTTCTTCATCTCATATTAATAAAGGCGGTACTACTGCAGACTTTAATGCTGGATATAGAGCCCCGAGGGTTTCGTTAAATGCAAATTATAGTATCGGAGAAAACTATCAAAGCCAAAGTTTAGGTTTATCCGGTTCTATGATTGTTCATTCTGGTGGTTTTACTTTTTCTCCTCACACAGGAAAAACGTTCGCACTCATAAATGCTGAGGGTGCAGAAGGTGCGATGGTTTCAGCTACTTCTGGGAGCATACTTGATAGTAATGGTTATGCAATGGTACCAAACCTGAATCCTTACCAAGAAAACCGGATTAGCATTGACCCCAAAGGGAGTTCTGAGTATATAGAGCTGGACAATACGTCACAACTTGTAATCCCTAAGGATGGCGCTGTTGTATTAGTGAAATTCAACACCAAATATGGAATACCAATATTAATTCAATCTAAAATTGATGGTGAACCTACACCATTTGGATCTCAAGTAATTGATAGAAATAAAAACATTGTTGGCTACGTTGGGCAAGCTGGACAAATTTATGCCCGAGTTCCTGAACTACAAGGGGTATTACTCGTTTCTTGGGGGGATGGTGTTAGTAACCAATGTGAAGTGCACTACGATCTATCTATGGAAGATATTTCAACTATTGGTTTAAAACGAGTGAGCTCAGACTGTACTAAAATTAGTGGGAATGAAACTGACCATTATTACTAACACAATTTTCCCTCAGCGCTATTGTGGGTGTTGATTATTAAAGCGATGTTAGGGTTTTATTTAATTATTCCACCAAGATTTAATCGATGATTAGTGTGCTTCCACTGTTATTTTTATTAATAAGGATTTAAAAGTGAAACGTTTACTAATAGTACTCATATACTGTGTACTTTGTACTAACATTGGTATGGTTCAAGCAGAGGTAAATACATCTGCTGCTTACCCACACCTCTTTATTGGCATTAAAGCTGGAGACGAAATTTCAACTTATGATAATTCCGTATTCGGTGCTTTTGTTGGTACGCAGTTCACAGAAAGMTGGAGTTTGGATTTAGGCTATCAATACCATGGAAAATCAGATGTAAAAGGTRCTGATGTTGGTTTTTTTGATACAGCGATTCGTTACGATTGGTATTTATCGGAAAATATTAGCTTATATGGTCGGGCGGGAGTTTCTTATTGGCGGGTGGATACACATGACCTATCTAGTGACCATTCTAAAGAGAGTGGCATTTCTCCAATCAGTAGTATAGGTATAAATTATCGTATGACACCAAGTTTTTATTTGGATGCCAGTTATCAACACGTAATCAATATTGGAAATGACAGTTTTGGTGGGTATAACAGCAATACATTAATGGTTGGTATCACTTACCACTTTACTGGAAGACCATTAGCCACTCCAAAGAAAGAAATGCTTTCATTTATAAAAGAACCTGTAAAAATAAAAACGATTTTTGAAACGACCTTAA
>JAESUW010000184.1 GCA_016760525.1 Labilibaculum sp. | reverse complement strand
CATCCTTAAGCTTTCGCTAGTTTACTTCTGTTGACCGGTTAATCGTTACTAAAATACAAAATCAGTAACATTAACCTTGACTATGCAAACCTAAGGGAAGGCTTTCGGGACTAACGATCTATTGTTATAGTGATGTGGTTATTTATGTTCCCTTGAGTGTTCACTAATAGCTAAAGAATGTATAGAATATTTAAAATGTTAATTTAATATTTAATTAATTACGGTAAAACAAGTGATTTTTTCATCTAAATTTTCATCAGGAATACTCGTATTAATTGCATGGACTGATTTTTATTTCAGAAGTAGTATTTATATCTTTCCAGAATAATTTTAAATAATCAATCAGATTTGAATCCCCAATCCGACTTATTAAATGGTGTACGAGAAAAAAGTGCAGAGGCATTTGAAGAACTCTACAAATTGTACTATGCAGATCTGACTGTTTTCGCGCAAGGTTATGTGTATCAGCAGGATATTGCGGAAGACTTGGTGCAGGAAACGATCTATCAGCTATGGGAAACAGCTTCGAGTCAACGAATTACGAAATCAATAAAATCATATTTATATACAAGTATACGGAATAAGTGTTTAAACTATTTACGACACCTAAAAGTGGAGGATAAGTATCGAAAAAAAGAAGTGGATGCTATTCAGTTCTCTGGGGTGTACGAAATGGTTGATGATGAGGAATTGATTGAAAAAATAAAATTAGCAATTGAGGACCTGCCTGAGAAATGCAGATTAACATTTAAAATGTTTGTTCTGCAGGATATGAAATACAAGGAGATTGCAGAAGAGCTTAATCTGTCAATAAATACGGTGAAGGATCATATGAAAAGAGCTTATCGTTTTTTACGGGAATATCGATTTAATGATTATTTTAAATTGGTGATTTTATTTTTGTTAAAATAAAATAATTATAGTAACCACCCTAATTAAAAAAGTTGGTGTCACAGGATTAAGATGGATAAAGAAGAGAACAAAAATATAGATTGGTCCCTTATTTCAAAGAATTTGTTTGGAGAAGCAAACGAGGTGGAAAAAAGAGAATTCCAAGAATGGTTGCAGGCTGATCCTAAGCATAAGGAATATGTGGAGCAATCAAAAGTTTTTTATGCACAGGCAGAAAAGGCAGAAATACTTCATCCAGATACAGATAAGGCTATTGTGTTGTTTAAAGAACGAGTAGGTAGGAAGAAAAATAAAACGATTAGTTTAAGGGTTTTACTAAGATACGCTGCCGTTATTTTACTACCATTATGTCTTGCTGTTTTTACTGTTTGGCAAATAAGTGATGTGGAAGAGCATTTGTTTGCAAGTGGGATAGAAATAATTGCACCTGGGGTATCAAAAGCAGAACTGTTGATGGCTAACGGGCAGGTTTTAATTCTGGAACAAAGAGATACTCTGGTAAAGGAACGGGATGGCACACAGATTGAAAACTTAGCTGGAATATTAAAGTATCAATCCAATCATAAGTTTTTTGAGAAAGAAACTTATAATACATTGAAAATACCACGTGGAGGAGAATATCAATTGGAATTGGCTGATGGAACAAAAGTTTGGTTGAATTCTGCTACTTCATTTAAATATCCAACAAAATTTATTGGCGATAAAAGAATTGTATATCTGTCAGGAGAAGCCTATTTTGATGTGACTCATGACAAGGAAATACCTTTTATCGTGAAGGTCGACGATATGAATGTGAAGGTTTTGGGAACGGAGTTCAATGTGAAAGCTTACTCTGAAGAAGGTACAATTCAAACAACCTTAGTAAATGGGAAGGTTGAGGTTTTTGCAAAAGGTTTTGATAACAGTGTTAAATCTATTTTGACACCTTCCTATCAAGCAATTTATAGTAAGAAAGACAAGACAATTGATGTGAATCTAGTAAGAACGAATATCTATACGGATTGGAAAGATGGTCTTTTCGTTCTTGATAATATAAGTTTGGAAGAATTATCTGTTATTTTATCACGTTGGTACGAAGTATCCTTCTTTTTTACTAATGAGAAAGTAAAGCAAAATAGATTTACAGGAAAAATGAAGAAGTATGAGAATTTGCAAGATATATTCGAGCTCTTGGAACAATTGTCTGATGTGGAATTTCAAATTAATGATAATGCAATAGTTGTTCAGGAAAAAGATTGACTTAATGAATGAAATAAGATAAAGAGAAAGTGTTTTCGAAAGGAAACACTTTTTTTCTGCATAGAGGACTTATACTAAACTTTTAGAAAGTGAAAAGGAAGAGGTTTTCGGCTATAGATGAAGGAGTATTCTTTATCTCTATTTCGCATTTTAAATAAAGATTTACAGGAGGGGATATTTTTAGAATGAAGAGTGGTAGTGGATTTTATTCGATTTGAAGAAAAATAAAGTTTCACCCACCCTATATTTTTCCCTTTGTGTCTTAAAGTACAGCTAAGAGATAAAAAACCGATAAAGCTCTACACTTTATCGGTTCTTAACTGATTAAAGAATACATAGCAGTATTCAATAATTTAAATCTAACCTAAAATTATGAAGAAAAAACCTAACAGTGTCTATTCACGACACAAAAAATTACTAAGCTTTTTACTCATTCTGTGTATGAGCATACCATCACTCGCTGGAATGCAGATAGAGAAGGTGAATTTGGAAATGAAATCCGTTAGTATACAGGATATTATTGAGGAGATTGGGAACCAGACAGGAATTGGATTCTTGTATAAGGGTGAGGAGCTAAAAGACCATATGGTTAACGAGGTAAACTTTGAGGATAAAGAGTGGGAAGAGGTATTGACAGAAATACTTGATCCGATTGGAAAAACCTTTAAGTTTGAAAAGGATCTCATTTTGATTATTGACAAACCTGAAGAGAGTGTAGAAACTAAAACAAATCAAAAAAGGAGAAAAGTTAAAGGTACTGTAACCGATACTGATGGAAATGAATTACCTGGTGTTTCAGTCACAGTTAAAGGAACAACAAGAGGTGTGTCTACTGATATAAATGGAAACTATACTCTATATATGGAAGGAGATAAGAATACTCTGATATTTTCATTTGTTGGAATGTTGGGATTGGAGATTGAATATACAGGACAGTCTCTTCAAAACGTAACGCTTACTGATGATCATGAACAAATGGCTGAAGTGACAGTTTATGCAACAGGTTTAACTAAAATCTCTAAGGAAAGGGCGACAGGAGCATTTGTGCAGTTAAAGTCAGCTCAGTTGGAACAAAGGCCTGTTGCCAATATCCTCCAGAAACTGGAAGGAACTGTGGCTGGATTGAATAGTACAAATGGAAAACTGTCAATTCGGGGAATTGGTACATTTGTAACAAGTAGTTCGCCTTTGATTGTGGTAGATGGTTTTCCGTTAACAAATGACGAAAATACGGTTAACCCCGAAGATGTAGAGTCAATAACAGTGCTGAAAGATGCAGCAGCAGCTTCTATTTGGGGTACACAGGCAAGTAATGGAGTGATTGTTATTACCACTAAACGAGGTAAAGCTGGTGAAAAGCTAAAAGTTAATTTTTCTGGTTATATGACTATGAGCGAAAAAATTAATTATAACGATGCAAATGTTATTGGCACATCCGATCAGATTGACATGCAGTTGGAATCAATTGATAAAAATTGGATTGATTTAGAGCAACGTGTTGGATACGGAAACTATTCATTTTCTTTGGTTGAAGAGGCTTTAATTTACCGTGACGGTTTGGCACCCAATGGTAATGTTTGGACAGGACAACAATACAATACCTATATTGAAGAGTTGAGAGGGCGCGAATTATTGGATCAATGGTCTGATCATTTTATCAGAAATGAAGTCAAGCAGATTTATAACTTATCGCTTTCTGGTAGTGGAGAGAAAAATCGGACATATGCTTCGGTAAATTATACCGATAAGCAGTCAGCGCAGATAGGAGTCGATAATGACCAGATAAAATTGAATATCCAAAACATCTACAAGTATAACGATAAACTTTCTTTTGAATCCGGGGTAAACATTTCAATACAAAATTCACAGAACAATGGTGCCGGTACTGCGACTCCGCTAAATAACTATGGATACAAACTTTTTGTTGATGAAGATGGTAATTATATCAAAAACTACGATAAATACAACCGTTGGGTATCTAATGAACGCGAAGCTTCGGATGCGTCGATAATGTCTTACTATTCTAATGTTTTAGAAGAACAACGAGCAATGGATAATACTAGCCAACGCATTTCAATGCGTGCTCGCTTTGCTTTGGGGTATGAGATTTTTAAAGGCTTGAAATTTAATTCAATGTACCAGTATCAACAAACAAAATATGATTCAGATAACTACAGTACAATGGATAGGCCATCGCAGCGGATTAAACTGAATGAAATGTATGTTGACGGGGCATGGCAGCTTCCACAAGGAACGGAGTATCGTTATGGTCGTAATTCTGTATATTCTTGGGATTTTCGTAACACATTAACCTTTGATCGGAGTTTTGGCAAACATAGTATAACCTTATTTGGGGGGATGGATATTCGTAAAGTTTATTCTGATGGTATGTCTGACAAAATGTATGGCTATAACGAACAAACTGGTGCAGGTATTTATGTAAATGAAGCAGATTTGGCTGCCGGAATATTTGAAAACTGGTTAGGTCGAAAGTTTACCGATAAAACTTTTTATAGGCGGACGATTAATGATGTACGTGAGTTTTCTGTTTATGCCAACTTAGCCTATGAGTTTGATAATCGTTATTTAGCAACCGGTTCATTCCGTATCGACCAAAAAAACTTGTTCGGAAGTGACTCGGATTTCCGTTACAAGCCCTTATCGTCTGTTGGTTTAGGCTGGAAAATCAGTAACGAGGACTTTTTTGATGTATCCTGGTTAAACCGTTTGGTTGTAAAGGCTACCTACGGGCTTGGAGGTAATGCGAGTAGTATATATGGCCCTTACGCTCAGGCAACAGTTTATAATCCTCTACGATATGGTATTCAATACTCGTATGAATACGCAACGATTAAAATACCTGCCAATGAGAAATTAAAATGGGAGGAGACAACTACATTGAACTTGTCAACTGATTTTGAAATGTTTGATAATCGCATTTCAGGAATCTTAACATATTATTATAAAAAAGGGACTGAATTGTTAGGTCGGTCTGCCTTAGATCCCAGTGTTGGTTTTTCTTACGCAACAGTTAATTACGGATCAATTGATAACCGGGGAATAGAATTTTCTTTGAAAGCAAGATTATTGAAAAAAAATGGCTTTGTTTGGACACTTGGTGGTAATATTAGCTACAATAAAAACCGTATTCTTGATTATAGGATTAGTCAAACGGCAATGGATATGTTAGGCTCGGGAGATAGAAGTAAGGGCAATCCATATCATAATATTGTTTCAACAAACTATGCCGGTTTGGATGGGTATGGTAATGCCTTGTTAAACATTACCAATGAAAGTGGTGAGAAAGTAACAACTCAATACAGTAAGGAACAATATTCAGACCTTCATACCGATGACTTAATTTATCATGGAGCCAGTATAGCACCTTGTTATGGTGGCTTAAGCTCTACCTTTTCTTATAAAGGTTTTGACTTAACTATGAATGCTACATTTAAGTTTGGACATTACTTTAGGGCAGGTATTGGTAGTGTTGGTTTGTATGCCGGAAAAACAAGGGCTCACAGTGCTTGGGCAAATCGTTGGATGGAATCGGGAGATGAAAATAATACACGTATCCCTAAATTTGCTTACAATGGCATTAACCCATACAATAACGAGTATGAAGCCGGTAGTACGCAAACAACTGCTGATATTTCGATGTATAACTACAGTCAGGATGTTGTATTAAATGCTGGTTATTTAAGGGTAAGAGATATAATATTAGGATATAATCTGCCCAAAAATATTTTGAATAAGACATTTCTTAAGTCATTAAGAATCACCGGACAGGTTTCCAATCCCTTTTTATGGACAGTAAACAAAAAAGGATATGACCCGGAAGCCTATGGGACTGAATATTACTCAAATTTAAAAGTGTTTACATTTGGTATTAGAGGAGAATTTTAAAAAAGAAAACACGATGAAAAATATATTATTAGGAATATTAATTGCGTTGGCTGTTTCAGCATGTAGTGTTGATGATTTTTTAGATGTAAAGCCAATTGGTAAAATAATACCGAGTACAGTAAGCGATTTTGACTTATTGTTGAATGATTATCAGATGTCTCAAAGTGCTTTGTATAATTTGAAATATATAGATCCGGATGTTTATCTGACAGATGAATCTTTTACTGATTTATGGTACGAACCCCTTAAACAGACTTATCTCTGGGCAGACGACTATTACGGTATTAGTGGAGGTGATGATAGTTATATAAGGAGCTATAAGAATATAATGACTTTTAATACCATTCTTGCCGATATTGATAATGCAGATTTAGAAGATGCTGCAGACGAAGACAGAATTCGGATAAAAGGTGAAGCATTAGGAGGACGGGCACTTGATTTATTCTTGTTAGCAGAAGAATATGGCCCCGCCTATAGTGATGAAAACCTAGATCTGCCATGTGTTATCATGCCATTAGAGGTGAATTTGGGAGCGAAGTCTTCTAGATCAACTGTAAAAGAAGTTTACAATAGAATTTTGGAAGATACAAAAGAAGCAATGAAATTGCTTGATCAGGTAGCTCCGGTACATGATGTAACTAATAACTTACGTCCGGGAAGGGCAGCGATCCGCGCGTTATTGGCTGAAGTTTATCTTAGCATGGGCGATTTTCAGCAGTCGGCACAATATGCTGATGAAACATTATCTATGTACAATTTTGTATATAACTATGTAAGCGATCTTCAACTAAAGACTACTGACAACAAATGGGATGGTGTTGTAGATGCTGATGGAAATAAGATTTTTTGGAGGTTAACAGATACAAAATCAACATTGTGGAGTAGATACTTCTTTAGGGTTGCCACCAGAGAAGGGGTGCATAGTTTATATCATCCTGATTTAGTAGCCATTTATGCTGAAGACTACGACAATGACCCAAATAGTAATAGCGATCAGCGCTGGAACTTTTTTGCATCTAAAACCGGATATGGTGGAGGAACTGATTACTCGCCTTATTACATATTCGCATCTGACGTAAATCGTCAGATTAGTGTTGGAATGTCTGTTCCTTTAATTTTGTTAAATGCAGCAGAATCAAAAGCAAGATTAGGAAATGATGATCAGGGAGCACTGGATGCACTTAATATTTTGTTGAGAAATAGAATTGTCGGATTTACAGATTTGACATTAGCAGATGTACCTGATGTATTGGCATTGGTAAAAAAGGAAAGACGTAAAGAATTTACGGCTTCCGGCCTTAATGTGATTAACTTAAAGCGTTATCATGCTTATGGTGATGCAGTTGATACCTATACCCGCACTGTGTTTGGTGAAACTTATACCTTAGAGCCTGGTAGCAATAAATACATTGTGCCTATATATCAAAAGGCTCTTAATCAAAATCCGAATATTTCGGCCAAGCCTTATTAATTAATACCAGTTTAAACGATTAATTTATTTCATATGAAAACATATATAAATAAAGTTTTTACTTTAGTTGTACTCGGCTTACTTTGTTTTGCCTGTAGTCCAACTATAGATGAAGATATACTAATAACTACCGATCAAACAGGAGTTACATTCATTGTAAATTCTTTGGACGATACCGATGCAGAATTTATTATTGGGCAGAATGCTTTAATAAGCTCAATGTTCTCTTTGTATAACCAATATGTGTCGCTTAATTTTCAGTTAAAAACAGAACGAGACTTAGCTGAAATTGAAAAAATAGATATTTACGTAAGTGCCCAAGAGGAAAGTGGTTACAATTACGATTCTTTCGATGGTGTTAAAAAGCTATTTACGACTATTCTTTCTGATAATATTTCTTCATCAGGAGGGAATGTTGTTGTACAATTCGATGCTGTTCAGTTAGGTGAATTGTTTAAAGATGAGTTTACAAATCAAACAAAAGGTGAAAAAAGCAGAACCTCGGAGAATCCATTACTTGAGAGTGATTTATTTACATTAACCTGGGTAATTTCTTATACCGATGGAACCAGCTTTGATTCAAGTGAGAAAGTTGCTCCCAATAACTCACATTCAATAAAAACATCTCAAATTCAAATAGCACCTCCTATTTGGGATGGAGATTTTGATTACGAGGTAATAGATGCTGCGAGCCTTCTTAACAATACTTCAACTCTCTGTTTTGTAGGAGCCACAGGTAAACTTAAAATTAAGGAAGTTGGTGTTGGCGAGTATAATTTTGAAGAAACAGGTGCTGCCGGGTTTTTTAATAAATACGCTCTAACTACTTCTTATTCAGATGCAATGCTTACTTATGATTATGATAGCGGATTATCTGACGTTAGCAAAAAGAAAAGTAATCCGAATGTTACATCATACAATAACTGGAAGATTAAATACATAGATGCCAGGACCATTGAAATTACATTCTACTTAGCTCATGAAAAATATGGTGAAAAGTATTATGCAACAGCTACGGTAACCCGGCCTTCTGATAATATTTATGACTGGCCAAGTAATTTAAGTGGAGACATATATTAAAAAAAACATATTTTTAATTTTAAAAAGGAGTTGTTTCAACTCCTTTTTTTATTCAAATTCCAGAACTAATGAAACATTATATTTTAGTTATTTGCGTATTGCTTTCAGCAATTGAATTTACCTCGTGTAAGCAAGAAACTACGATTAAAAAAAACACTTATACAATTTCAGGTGAAATTAAAGGTCTAACCCACGATTTTATATTTCGAATTCCAAACAAACCGCCAGGATATCCTTTAAAAACAATTAAAGTAAAAGATGGCAAATTT
>JAESUW010000105.1 GCA_016760525.1 Labilibaculum sp. | reverse complement strand
CTTGTTTTTTTATCTATTCTTTAACTGACCAACTATAAATAAGGGAAGTATCTTCCGTAAGTTCTTTTTCACGGTCAATTTCAGTTTGTGTCTCGAATTCCTGACCAAATCTCTCGAAGGCACTCACAAATCCAAAATCTCTATCAGGAATATCTTTTAATATTTTTTCTACCAATGAGACAGCCTTTTTGGAGATGATTAACCAAGGCACAGTGGCTGCACCAACAATATCAGTCACAATCCCAAATGCGTCACCTGTGATTCCTGTTTCAATATCCTTTAATATTTCACCTAAATCTCTTTGACTTTTTCTGGTGTGTCTTAAGTCGATATGAACATTTAGTTCCCGATCTTTTGGTATTTCTCTGCTTACTATATATAAACCTTCTGAACCCGATTGATCCGTATCGAAAAAATATTCGTTATCGTGTCGTTTGTTTAATTTAAATGGTTCATGCGGAATTGTAGTTCCCAGCATTTTGCCTGCTTTGGTCGGATAATCGGCAATTATTATAAAGTGTAATTTCCAACTTTTCTTTGGACAATAAATTCGAATTCCATCAATTTATAATCTTACTTTACTCATGATCATAAATGTTTAGTTTACTATTATTATATGTTTTTGGACAGATTTCAACTCTTTTTGGAATTCGCATGTGTCAGGTAATCAGTAAGAAGTGTATGTTCTTGTGTTTTTGTAAATTATTTTGATAATATAAATTGTCAAAATCTTGAATTAATATTGATACATTTGTAACGCGATTTGGCAATATCAGATTACTTAATTTGATATTAAAGAGGGAATCCGGTTTGAGTCCGGAACTGTACCCGCAGCTGTAATCTCTATACCAAACTCTGTTGCATTATGTCACTGTATCTTATGGAAGATATGGGAAGGCGCAATAAGAGGGAGAAAGTCAGAAAACCTGCCTAAAAGCAATTTTGTTTAATCGATACTTTCGGGACTAAAAGTAAGGTTATGAAGAGAATTACTATAGCTATGCCTACGGGGCATATTATGCTTGGTTCAATATATTGGAACCAATTTTTCAAATTTATATCAGTTGAAGATGACTCTCCATTCATCTCGTTTATTGATGAAACGAACTGGTTAACTCCAAAACTTTATGAAAGAGCGAAGGCCGAAAAATACTGTTCGCAAAAGTTCAATTTTTGGAATTTAAGATTACTCCCTATTAATACAATTTAATAATTCAGCTTGTTGTTTTCAACAGGACAGAGTTAATGTGCTCATAATTAAAGGTAAACTATAGTTTGTATCCTTTAAAATTAAGATACCATGAATCATGAAAGAGGAAAAGTAAGTATTGTTGGTGCTGGACCTGGCGATCCTGAATTAATAACACTAAAGGCAATTAGAGCCATCGAAAATGCAGAAGTAGTACTGTATGATTATTTAGTGAATAAGGAATTGCTGAATTATTGCAAACCCGATTGTCTAATTATATACGTTGGTAAAAAGAATAAACAGCATACTTATCCGCAGGAAGAAATCAATAAAATGTTAATCGAATTGAGTACAGCTGGTAAGAAGATTGCACGATTGAAAGGTGGAGATCCATTTGTATTTGGTCGCGGAGCTGAGGAAATATTGGGTTTAAAAGAACACGATATTGAATTTGAAGTGATTCCTGGAATTACAGCAGGAATTGCGGTTCCCGGAGCAGCTGGTATTCCTGTCACATTTAGAAATGTTGCCTCTTCAGTAGCTTTTTTTACAGGACATCAATGTGTTAATCACAAAACAGAAATTAAGTGGGATAAAATAGCTACTGGTATTGATACTCTTGTTTTCTATATGGGGCTTACCCAAGCACCGGGAATCGTACGAAATCTGATGGCTAATGGCCGAAAACCAGAAACACCGGTTGCAATGATTCGTTGGGGAACTCTGCCGGAGCAGGAGATGTTAAAAGGAACTTTAGGAAACATTGTGGCAAAGATGGAGGAACAAGACTTTAAACCGCCTGCAATCTTTATCGTTGGGGAAGTCGTCGCTTATTCAGAACAATTATCTCCATTGATTAATCAAATGGCGGAAACGGAAATTTTATAATTATGAGCAAAAAAGGAATTTTACTATGTGGGCATGGAACCTGCAAAGAAAGAGGAGCAAAAGCTTTTCAAGAGTTTGCGGAGCGATTTGCGTCTCAAGCTACAGATTATGAGGTTGAATATGGATTTTTGGAGCTTTCGGAACCGGATTTTGAAACTGGAGTAAATCGACTGGTGGAAAAAGGAGTAATAGATATTATTGCTGTTCCTGTCTTTTTATTTACCGGAGTACATATGCAAAGAGATATTCCTTATGTTCTGAATAGTTTTCAGGAGAAGTACAATGTGAAAATTCAGTTGGCCAATTACATTGGTGCATGTAATGAAATGGTTGAGTACGGAGTGCAACTAATAAATGAAACTCTTAAAGAAAAGGATTGGAAGATTGAAGAGACAGCATTCCTGGGACTAGGTATTGGAGCTTCCAAAGCAGAGGCAAATGGTGATTTGGCGAAAATGACACGTTTGATTCAGGAAAAACAAAATTACCCTTTTGCAATTAATGCTTATACAAGCAGCATGACTTATCCTGCATTGCCAATGGTTTTAGATTGGTTAAAGGTTTTACCATTCAAAAATATTGTGATGACTCCATTTGTGTTTTTTCCTGGAGTTTATATGGATAGAGCATTTGATACGATGGAGGTTTTTGCAAAAGAAAATTCAGATAAGAACATCGCAATTGCACCATTGTTAGGTGATACGAATGGATTGTTTGAGGTGTTGAATACAAGATTACAGGAAGTGTTAGACGGAAAAATAGATTTAATAGCAAGTACTGATTTAACTGGTGTGGAACCACATCATCATCATGGTCACAATCATGTACATCATCATTAATATAGAAGGAGAGTAAAAGATATGAGCGGAAAAGTGTTTGGTGTAGCTTTAGGACCGGGAGATCCTGAGTTAATAACGGTGAAAGCTTTGAATTGTCTGAAGAAATCAGAGAAGATTTATTATCCGGCAACGCAATCATTAAAAGGAAATCAGGATAGTTTTTCATTGGTGATTTTGAAACAATTGGATGTAGAGGAGAACAAATTTGTCCCTATTATGGTACCGATGAGTAAAGATCGATCACATGCGGTTAAGGCTTATGCTAATTTGTTTATAAAAGTGCAGAAAGATGTTGAAGAAGGCAAACAGGTATCAGTTGTTAGTGAAGGTGATATCTCGTTTTTCAGCACATTTTCCTATTTACTTGAAGATTTCAGGAAGAATAGTATCGATTTTGAGATGATTCCAGGAGTTCCGGCTTTTGTTTTGGGTGGATCAGCAGGAAAATTGCCATTGGCAACTCAGAATGATAAATTATTAATAGCTCCTGATCTGGAGAATGAAGAAGAGTTGCAAAACCTGTTGAATCAGAACCAAACCGTAGTTTTAATGAAGATATCGAAAGTGCGTGACTGGATTAAAGAGTTCATCCAAAATCATGATCTTAAGTTTTTTTACGGCGAATATTTAGGAACCCAAAAGCAGTTTACCTGCACCGATATAGAAAGCTTAAACGAGAGGCAAATTCCATACTTCGCCATTTTAATTTTTTACGGAAACAATAAACCTGACAGCGTCGCAGACCTGTCAGCGTTTAATGAAAATGTACCTCAAGAAAAACAAAGATAATCATGCCAAATATATTAGGAAAAATAACTGTTGCAGGCCTTGGACCAGGAAGTCCGGAAATGTTCTTAAATCCGGCAATAGATGCTATAAGAGATGCTGATGTTGTTATCGGATACAAATACTATTTCCAGTTTATTGAATCATTTTTAAAAGAAGGTACGGAATGTATGGACACAGGAATGCGTCAGGAAGTGCAACGTGCCGAAAAGGCTTTTGAATTGGCAGAACAAGGAAAGAATGTTGTTGTAATTAGTTCCGGAGACGCAGGAATATACGGAATGGCATCACTTGTTTTCGAAATGGCGGAGAAAACACAATCTGAAGTAGAACTGAAGGTTGTGCCTGGTATTTCGGCTTTTCAGGCAGCTGCGGCAAAATTAGGAGCACCACTAAGTCACGATTTGGTCATTCTCTCATTATCGGATTTACTGACCAGTTATGCTTTGATAGAAAAGCGCATTAAAGCTGCTGTTATGGGCGATTTTGTAACAGCAATTTACAATCCGAAAAGCAAGAAAAGATATTGGCAGTTGTATCGTTTACGAGAGCTGTTTTTAGAGGAAAGAGAAGAGACAACACCGGTTGCCATTGTGCGTCAGGTGGCTCGTGCCGAAGAGCAAATTACCTTGACAAACTTACGTGATTTTGATCCGGAAATTGTTGATATGTTCTCAATTGTGATTATTGGGAATTCACAAAGCTATATTTCGGGCAATCGATTTATTACACCACGAGGATATTACGATAAGGAGGAGCAAGAGGGAAGACCGGGTCCACTGATTATGCAGGAAAGTTTCAGAACCATTGCTTCCGAATTAAAAGGAATGGATTTGCCTTTGGAAACGAAGTGGATACTTTTGCACTGCATACATACATCTGCTGATTTTGAATTGGCTAAGATTTTGAAAGTTCAGAACAATGCAGCACCCAAATTGAATGAATACCTTCAAAAAAGTGGTGTGATCATTACCGATGTTACCATGGTTCAGTCAGGAATTCGTAAGAAAGCCTGCGAGAGAATGGGCGTTGAGATCAAATGTTATTTGCACGATCCTCGTACCATGGAATTATCCGAAAAGCATGGCATTACCCGAACTCAGGCGGGAATTCGTTTGGCTGTTGATGAGCATCCTAACGCTTTGTATGTATTTGGAAATGCACCTACCGCATTAATTGAGTTGACTGATTTAATGCGAAGTAAAAATATTCAACCTGCTGGTATTATTGCGGCTCCGGTTGGATTTGTAAATGTAAAAGAATCAAAACACAGAGTGAAGAGTTTTAGCGAATTACCAGCTGTAATTATTGAAGGTAGAAAAGGTGGTTCTACTTTGGCTGCAACTATTGTAAATGCCATTTTAAGTTTGGAAGATGCTTACGATTTAAAACCGGGTAGAGATGTTTAATTTTTATATCATAGGCATACCGGATCAAATGGAGGTGAGTCTTTCTGAGGAAGTGAAAGAAGTGATGAAAAATCATCGCTATTTCTCAGGAGGAAAGCGCCACAGAGACTTGGTTGCCTCATATTTACCCAAAAATGCCCAATGGATTAATATTCTTGTTCCATTGGAGGGTACTTTTCAGGCTTATGAACAGATTGATGAACCTATTGTGGTAATTGCTTCGGGAGATCCTTTGTTTTTTGGTATTGGAAATACAATCAAGCGCCGTTTTCCGGATGCAAAAATAAAGGTTTACTCTTACTTTAACAGTTTGCAGTTGTTGGCACATGAGTTTCAGTTGGCATATGGCGAAATGACTGTTTGTACATTAACAGGAAGAGACTGGGTAAATTTGGATCAGGAATTGATTTATGGCAAAAAATGCATAGGTGTTCTTACCGATAAGAAGAAAACACCAGCTGCAATTGCTGCAAGAATGTTGGATGCAGGTTTCGATAATTACAAGACGATTGTGGGTTCGAAACTGGGTGGTGAAGAACAATATTGCACTGAAGCCTCATTGCAAGAGCTTGTTGATAAGGATTTTGCTCATCCGAATTGCTTGATTCTGATTCAAGAGAAAGGGATCAAACGAACTTTAGGGATTCACGAAAGTGATTTTTACGGGTTAGAAGGCCGACCAAAGATGATTACCAAGCGAAGTATTCGTTTGAATTCCATTTCATTTTTAGAATTGAATAATGCAAAACACCTTTGGGATATAGGCTATTGTACCGGTTCTGTTTCCATTGAGGCAAAGCAGTTTGCACCACACTTACAAGTAACCGCTTTCGAGCGAAGAGAAGAATCTAAAGAGCTTTTGAAGTTGAATCAACGAAAGTTTTGTGTTCCTGGTATTGAAGGCATACATAATGATTTTTTCAATATCGACTTATCGACAATTAAGAAGCCCGATCGGATTTTTATTGGTGGCCACGGAGGCATGCTGAACGAAATGATGCACCTATTACATGCTGTATTGCAAGATGAAGGTATTATTGTTTTTAATGCAGTAAGTGAAGACACCAAAAAGGATTTTTTGCAAGCAGTTAAAGAACTTCAAATGGAAATTACGGATCAGATGATTATACAGCAGGATGATCACAACCCAATTGTGATTTTTCAGGCTATAAAAAGAACGTAAGCATAATTCTTTAATTGGGATAGGATTAGAGCTGTAAATAAAAGTCCCTTTCAAGGGGGGATTTTAGACAATAATAATTGTTAAAAACAACATATAAAAATGAGCAATACATTCATCATTATCAACAATCGTTTTGCTTTGGCAACTGCCGGGCGCATTGCGTCAAAAATGGAAGGAAGTACAATTGTTTCCGTTGCCGGATATCCGGGCAGTAATAAAATTTCTTCTTTGCCGGATTTTCTTGAAGAATACTTTAAGGCAGCCGATTTATTAATCTTTATTGGTGCGATGGGAATTTGTGTGAGAAGTATTGCTCCATTTATTCAAAATAAAGCGAGCGATCCGGCAGTGATCAATATGGATTTGCATGGAAAATATGTGCAGTCGGTTTTGTCGGGACACAAAGGTGGTGCGAACGAGTATGCAAAACAAATTGCTAAAATAACTAAGGGTACAGCGATAATTACAACAGTAAGTGATACTTTGGATTTATGGCCGTTGGATATTTTCGGAAGAGAATACGAATGGACAAATGAATATCAGAATTGTACTGAAAATGATTTGATTGCGGACTTTGTAAATCAGAAGAAAACGGCATTGTTCCTGGATGTGAAGAATGAAGGAACACAAGCCCTGCAAGACTCCTGTCCTGATTTCGTGGAAGTATTTTATCAATTTGATCAGAT
This sequence comes from Labilibaculum sp., assembly GCA_016760525.1. Lineage (GTDB taxonomy): Bacteria > Bacteroidota > Bacteroidia > Bacteroidales > Marinifilaceae > Labilibaculum. The sequence goes on along the minus strand of JAESUW010000105.1, from coordinate 1,905 downwards.
TAAACAAGAAGATTTTGAATTGCTTATAGCTGTAACTCCCCGTTTGTATGAAACAAACATTTCAAGTTTGTTTTTCCGGCCAAAATGTATTGTTGTAGGTACTGGCGCACAAAAAGGAATTGGTGTAGAGGCTTTCGAAAAGGAATTAAGATTCCGATTTGAGGCAAAGCACTTGTCTTTTGCATCCTTAAAAAGTATCCACAGCATCACTGTAAAGGCCAACGAAGAGGCTTACAGGCAATTCAGCGAAACTACCAATTTGCCATTCATTACTTACACTTCCGATGAGTTAAATGAGAAGGAAGGTGAAGTTTCCTATTCTGAAGCAGCACATCGTGAGGTGGGAGCTGTAAATGTATCCGAGGCATCGGCACTAATTGCGGGTGGAGCAAAAACACTGCTTCAAACTAAAAGCAAGCATGTTGATGCCAATGGAAAGCATTTCACATTGGCTTTGGCCATGGATACAAAGCAGGAGCGGAAAGGTGAGATCTTTATTGTTGGTGCAGGTCCGGGTGCGCCCGATTTAATTTCTGTTCGAGGCAAGAGTCTTTTGAAAAGAGCAGATTTAATTTTATATGCAGGAAGTTTGGTTCCCAGAGAACTAACCGATTACGGAAAAGCTTCTTGTGTGATCCGAAACTCTGCAGATTTAACTCTGGAAGAGCAGTTTGAGGTAATGAAGGAACACTACGATAGAGGAGGATTGGTTGTGCGTTTGCATACCGGTGATCCGTGTATTTATGGTGCAATTCAGGAGCAAATGAATTTCTTCGATCAGCACGAAATGGATTATGAAATTGTTCCGGGTATTTCCTCTTTTCAAGCGGCGGCTGCACGGTTGAAATCTCAATTTACGATTCCAGAGAAAGTGCAGTCTATTATCCTTACTCGCGGAGAAGGCAGAACGCCGATGCCACCAAGAGAGCAATTGGCTGAGTTTGCCAAATTTCAAGCAACCATATGTTTGTTTTTAAGCGTGACTTTGGTAGACAAACTTCAAGCCGATTTATTAGAAGGATATCCGGAAAATACACCAGTGGCCATTTGTCACAAACTAACCTGGAAAGAGGAGAAAATCTGGAGAGGTGAATTGAAAGATCTGGCGGAAATTGTGAAGGAAAACAAATTGTCATTAACAGTTATGATTGTTGTTGGTGAGGCCATAGGAAATCGTAAAAACAGATCTCTATTGTACGATCCTAAGTTTACACATGGCTGCAGAAAGGGAATTGATAATTAATAAGGAGTATCAATTAAGCTTACGATTTGGGAATTGTTGGCCCTGAAAGGGCGGTATAATTTAGCAGAAAATTGTAAATATAGATCTTTATTTATACGATCCTAAATTTATGCACGGATGCAGAAAGGGAATTGATAATTAACAAGGAGTATCAATTAAGCTTGCGATTTGGAGTTATTAGCCCTGAAAGGGCGGAATAATTTAGCACAGGGCAACGCCCTGTGTTAAAAAGGTAAATTATAAGATTAGCCCTGAAAGGGCGAGAGATAAATAATTTGGGGAGATGAAAGTATTATTATTTGGTGGAACAACAGAGGGAAAAGCAAGTTCTAATTGGTTGGATGATTTGGAGATTCCACATTTTTACTCGACAAAAACGAGTTCTGGAAATTATGAATCCAAGTTTGGAGAGCGAATTTGTGGTGCTATGAATGTAGCAGAAATCTGCATTTTTTGTCTGGAAAATGAAATTGATTTGGTGATTGATGCCGCGCATCCTTTTGCAGAGGTTTTGCATCAAAGTATTTGTGATGCAGCAAATCAAGCAAGTCTGCCGGTAATTAGAGTAGAGCGCGATCTTGTACCCCGAATTGAAAATGAAAACGTTCGGTATCATCAGAGTATGGCATCCATATTAGCTGATTTACAATCTGAAAAATTTA
>JAESUW010000183.1 GCA_016760525.1 Labilibaculum sp. | reverse complement strand
TCAAAAAAACAACCTTAAGAATTTCGATTTAATCGAAGTTGAAATTCATTTAAAGGAATTCAAAATAATTACAGCAGATGCTCCGGCTTATTATAGCAGCATAGGAGAACTTAGCGGAAATAGATTGGATATTGATGTTACTTCGGAAAGTGAATTAGTAGAAATGAAGCTGGATTTAAATTATGATATTTTAGATTTTCATTCTTTTGGTACTGTAACAGGAGGATATGAACTTACTGGCCTTTGCCCAACTGCAAATTACGTACTGAACGGCATCATTAACATTAAAGCTTCTGAACTGCAGAGCACGAATGTAAACCTGGCACAAAATGGAATTGGAGAAGCTCATGTTTGGGTCAAAAATGAACTGAAAGTAACCATTTACAGTAGTGGAGATATGTATTACAAAGGAGATCCTGTTGTTACGATTAATAGGGTACAAGTAAACAACCAGAGTCCAACAGCAAAAGTTATACCTGAATAAATTCCAAATATCTATTTCTGTAAATCTTCATAAATCATTTTAGCAAAACGAGCTGATGCGCCTGCTCCACCCAGCTTTTCATTTAGCATTTGATAATTATACCGCATTTGGCTGCGATATTCTTTATCGAATAGAATTTGATTTAGTTCCTGAGTAATCATCTCTTTAGTGCAAGTATGTTGAATCAACTCTTTTACAACCAATTGATCCATTATCAAATTCACTAATGAAATGTATTTCACTTTCAGCAGTCGCTTACCGATTGTAAATAAAAGCTTTCCTCCTCCGGTAAGATAACACACTACCTGAGGGATACGAAGCAATGCTGTTTCCAGCGTAGCAGTTCCTGAAGTAACTATAGCCGCTTGTGCTTGATGCAGTAATTCATAAGTTTCCCCATAAACAAACTGCACATTTTGATTTCCGACTACTGATGCGTAAAACTCAGGATCAATAGATGGAGCACCGGCAACTACAAACTGATGATCGGGAAAAAACTCAACACACTCCAGCATAACAGGTAAAACCCGCTCAATTTCCTGCTTACGGGATCCAGCAAGCAAAGCAATAATTGGCTTTTCACTCAGTTTATTTCTTTTAATAAAATCAGGAAAACCTTCCTCTTTATTTGGCCGGTTCTCAATAGCATCTAAAAGTGGATTTCCACCAAAACTAACCTCGAAATTGTGTTTCTGATAAAATTCAGTTTCGAAAGGAAAAATAGTAAACATCCGATCTACATAGGCCTTAATCTTTTTCACCCGGGATTCTTTCCAAGCCCATATTTTAGGCGAAATGTAGTAATGAACACGAATTCCGTATTTCTTGGCAAATTTTGCCATTCGTAAGTTAAAGCCAGGATAATCAACCAAAATCAAAACATCCGGTTGAAATTCCAGTAAATCTTTTTCACAAAGAGCAAAGTTTGCTTTTATCTTGCCTAGATTTTTCACCACAGTCAAAAAACCCATAAAAGCAGTTTCACGATAATGCTTCACCAATTCGCCTCCCTGTGCCAGCATTAAATCACCTCCCCAAAATCGAAATTCAGCTTCCGGATCCTGAATTTTCAATTCTTTCATTAAGTTCGATGCGTGAAGATCTCCCGATGCTTCTCCTGTGATGATATAGTATTTCATTTTTATAACTGGATTTTAAAAGTGTGATTCGAGAAATAAGATAATTTACACATGACTGTCTCATATCTCACTTCTATTATCTTATATCTTTATTATTACATTCCAAAACGGAAAATCATAATGGCTAATGAATACAGAATAGTTGCTAACAACACTCCTCTGGCAGCCTTTAAAAGATCCGTTTTAATAAAAAGGAAGAAGAACACAATGTTTCCAAAATAGACTCCCAGAGCAACTACTTTAATATAAATCCGATGAACCAACATGCTGTCAATGAATGCTTTGAGGCTCATGTCTGCCTGAAATTTCACAGCGTAAACCAACAGAATAGAAAGAATAGGAACCAAAATTCCAATAATCAATCCCAATATGGTCGAATTAATCTTTGATTTCATAATCCCATTTTTTTAAATCCGCTACTAAAGCATGTGCTGTCATATCAATTTGAGTAGGAACAACAGATGCGAATCCATTTTGAATCGCCCACTCATCCGTTTCCTCGGCATTGGGTTCTGCATTCTTAAAATGTCCGGTCAACCAATAATAATCTCCCCCAAAAGGATCTTGTCTGTGATCAAATTCCTCATTCCATCTTCCTGCAGCCTGACGACATACGCGTATCCCTTTGATCTCATCCGTAGGGAAATTTACATTTAAACAAATACCAGCTTGCAAGCCATTTTGCACCAAATTAGCAAATATCTTACGTCCATACTTTATCGATTCGGTAAAATCAGCATCAGCTGCGAATGCGTTTAAAGAAAATCCTATGGATGGAATCTCATTTATACAACCTTCAATAGCAGCTCCCATGGTTCCGGAATACAATACACTCACCGAAGTATTAGCGCCATGATTAATCCCTGAAACCAGAAAATCAGGTTTTCGTGGTAAAATTTTATTCAAAGCAAGCTTAACACAATCAACAGGAGTCCCTTTACAACTATAAATATGCAGATTCTCCTCATCCCGAACTTTCTTAATTCGAATAGGAACTTCTACCGTTATAGAATTCGATTTCCCTGAATTGGATCGGTTGGGTGCAACCACATAAATATCGCCAAAATCTTTAACCATAGCCACCAAAGCCTTTATTCCTTTAGCATTAAGACCATCGTCGTTGGTAACTAGTATAATCGGTTTGTCTTTTGATTCACTCATATCCTTATTTTGATAATGCTACAAATATATTCGAATTCGCATCAATAATCAATTTACTGGAACGATAAATATTATAAACGCTAAGGATTTCACGAAGGGACACAAAAAGGTCTCTTACTATCTTTCTATTCCCTTGTGCATTACTTTGAGTATAATGAGTGAAACGAATGCCTTAGTGCTTAATTCATTTTCTTAAAGCTTACTAATTTAAAGCCTCTGTCCTGCTTGTTACTTGGAGGTAAAATTTCTACTTTTGTAAGCTTGATGAAGAATTGCAGAATCTTACATTCTTCTATCTTAAAATGAAAATTATCTGATAAAATACACATACAATGAAGGTATCGTACAAATGGCTTAAAGATTACATTGATATTGATCTCACGCCTGCTGAAATGGATAACATTCTAACTCAAATTGGTTTGGAAGTTGGAGGAATCGAAAAAATCCAATCCATTAAAGGTGGATTGGAAGGTTTGGTTATTGGTGAAGTTAAAACTTGCATTCCTCACCCAAATTCTGATCATTTAAGCATAACAAGTGTTGATGTGAATGGTGAAGAATTACTACCAATTGTTTGTGGTGCAGCGAATGTTGCCGTAGGTCAAAAAGTAGTAGTAGCCACTGTAGGAACTGTTTTGTATGATGGTGACGAAAGCTTTACCATTAAGAAATCAAAGATAAGAGGCGAAGTTTCATTGGGAATGATTTGTGCCGAAGACGAAATTGGAGTTGGTACTGGTCACGAGGGTATTATGGAACTTCCTGCTGAAGCTGTTGCAGGAACACCTGCAGCTAAGTATTTTAATGTAGAAGACGATATTGCCATTGAAATTGACTTAACTCCTAACCGTATTGATGGCGCATCGCACATTGGTGTTGCCAGAGATTTAGCGGCTTACCTAAAGCAACAAAAAGATATAGATTATAAAATGCCTTCGGTTGATAATTTTAAGGTAGAAAATAACAGTACTCCTATCAAGGTTGTTGTTGAAAACCAAGAAGCTTGTCACCGTTACTCGGGAGTTTGTGTGAGTGGTATTACCATTACAGAATCACCGGAGTGGTTGCAAAATCGTCTAAAAGCAATTGGATTGAGCCCTATTAACAACGTGGTGGATATTACCAACTATGTGTTATTTGAAACAGGTCAGCCATTACATGCTTTCGATTACGCGAAAATAACCGGTAATAAAGTAATTGTAAAAACACTTGCCGACGGAACTCAATTTACAACTCTTGATGAGACTAAAAGAGAATTGAACGAAAATGACCTGATGATTTGTAATGCTGAAGCACCAATGTGTATTGCTGGTGTGTTTGGCGGAATAGAATCAGGTGTTAGTAAATCAACAAGTTCAATTTTCCTGGAAAGTGCTTATTTCGATGCAGTATCAGTTCGTAAAACGGCTCGTCGTCACGGATTAAATACCGATGCTTCTTTCCGTTTTGAGCGTGGTACAGATCCTAACAATACAATATATGCAATGAAGCGTGCAGCTCTTTTAATTAAAGAAATTGCAGGTGGCAGCATTTCATCTGAAGTTATTGATATTTATCCGAACCCGGTTGCCGATTTTAAAGTTGAGGTGAGCGTTGATCGTATTGAAAGATTAATTGGTAAAAAAATTGGAAAGGAAACCATCAAGAAAATTTTAACAGCTCTTGAAATTGGTATCGAAAAAGAAGATGGCGATACTTTGAATCTTTTGGTTCCTCCTTACCGTGTAGATGTTAAGCGTGAAGCTGATATTGTAGAAGAAGTATTGCGTATTTATGGTTTCAACAATGTTGAAGTTCCAGGAAAGGTAAATGCATCATTAAGCTACGCTCCAAAGCCAGACGAGCACAAGTTGAGAAATACAATTGCTGATTTACTTTCCTATGGTGGTTTTAACGAGATTATGAACAACTCGCTAAGCAAAGCTTCTTACTACGAAGAATTGGAAAGCTTAAAAATGGAGAATACAGTTCGTATTTTCAACCCGCTTAGTTCCGATTTAAATGCGATGCGTCAAACTCTTCTTTTTGGTGGTCTGGAATGCATTTCTTACAATATCAACCGCAGAAGTGCAGATTTAAAATTTTACGAGTTTGGTAAATCGTACCAACATTTTGTAAATGCTGAAAACGAAAACCCAGTTAACAACTATTTCGAGAAAGAACACTTGGGCGTTTTCATGTGTGGAAACAAAACATCTGCCAACTGGAATTTGAAAGAAGAGCCAACGAACTTCTTTCATTTGAAAGCTTTCGCTGAGAATGTTTTAAAACGTTTAGGTTTCAAAATCGATAAATTAAGAAGTAAAGAAATCGAAAACGACCTATTCACCGAAGGTTTAAGTTATGGTGTTAAGAAAAAGGTATTGGTAGAATTTGGAATGGTAAGCGGCAAAATTCTAAAAGCAATGAACATTGATGTTCCTGTTTATTATGCCGACTTCGATTGGGAAATGCTTATTAGCGAGGCTACCAAAAATAAAGTTGCCTATACCGAAATTCCTAAATACCCTGCGGTTAAACGCGATTTGGCTTTACTAATTGACAAGGCAACCAGCTTTGCTGAAATTAAAACCATCGCTTTCAACTGCGAGAAAAACTTATTGAAATCTGTTTCGTTATTTGATGTTTATGAAGGTGAAAAATTGGGTGCTGATAAAAAATCGTACGCAGTAAGTTTCATTCTTCAGGACTCTGAAAAAACACTGAACGACAAGCAGATTGATAAGATCATGCAAAAACTGATTAAGAGCTACGAAAAACAATTGGGAGCACAAATCAGATAACCTGACACAAATATTTACAGAGCCGGTTTCCTTAGGGGAACCGGCTTTTTTATTGATCATTAATGGCATAAATATTGAAGGCATCTTTTACTACATTTAACATGTATTAATTAATATCAGAACAAAATGAACACATTAAAAAATGTTGCCATAGCAAGTTCTCTTTTTTTATTTTTTGCTTGCAGTAAGAGTGATGAGAAAAACACCAATGTATGTGGTTCTGATGACCTGTTGGAGCAAATTGATACACGTAATTTTAAAATGGGCTTTACAAGCTGGAGTTATGGTCCCAATGTATCGGATATCAATGATACTTACCTGTTTATTACGGGAAATGCTGATATCTATTCAGAACAAATCGACTACAAAATACCATGGAAGGCCTGGATAAACAAAACCGAATTGCCGGAAGAATTCACAAATATAATTCAGCACAAGCTCTCAAAAAAAATTCCCAATCATCAATTCTTGCTCTCTGTTAGCCTGCTAAACAACAATCGCAACGATTTATTAGAGGATTTTGATGGCACAATTCCAGACTACACTTCACTAAACAATCAGCACATAGAAGATGCCTATTTCAATCATCTTAAATATTTGATTGGAAAGTTTAATCCTGATTATTTGGTAATGGTGATAGAAGCGAACGAACTACTCTTGCATTCTGCCGAAAAATGGGAACAATACAAGTTGCTTATGAGTAAAATCAGGCCAAGAATCAAAACCGCGTATCCAAACTTAAGAATTAGTGAGTCATTAACCTTGCATAATTGGTACAAGGCCGAACCAAGCAGTAACATTAAAGAAATTAGTGATTATGCTGAGAATATGGATTTTGTATCCATCAGCTTTTATCCTTATTTTAAGGATCTGCATTACGCGGAAGATTTCCAGAGAGCCTTTAATTTTTTACATACACAAACAAGCAAACCATTTGCCTTTGTAGAAACAGCTCATTTGGCAGAAAATCTGCAAGTTGACGGCTACGATATTTTCATTGAAAGCGATGAATGCGCTCAAAAAGAGTATTTGGAAATCTTGCTTTTAAATGCATACAATCAGGATTACGAATTTATTATTTGGTGGACACACCGCGATTACGACGCGCTATGGGCAACATTCCCAAATGAGGTAAAAGATCTTGGAAAACTTTGGAAAGACACAGGTTTATTGGATGAAAATGGAAAAGAAAGATCCGCCTATAAATCATGGAAAACTGTATTTAGCAAATAAAAAAATAAATCATTACAAGTTCATATTCACCGATGCTTATCGGGGTCTTACCGACTTTTAACATCCCATTAACGATTCAAAAATAATACCTGCAGGTATTTTTATTATTTTGCAGATTAATATTACAATAGATCGTTAGATTTTAGATATGAGACATTAGATTGATTTACAAAGCGCTTATTAGCACACCTTTACCTAGAGACACCCTTTGAATAAATCACACTAAAAATCAGACACTTACAAAACCTTACCGAACGATTGTATTAATAAAAACAAAAAAAATGTCAATAGTGAGTTTTGGAGAATATGTAGATGGAATTGGCTACAAAGTTTTAAACGAGAGAGAAGTTCGTGCAAGTGCGGGTATCCTATTTATTATGGGATTGGTTGCTGTTGTTGCCGGTGTTTTTTTTCAAAATTACGCCCCCATTCCTTATGTTTCCGGATTTATGATGCTAAGCTTTTTTATTAGCGTATTTATTAACCCAAAATACGCTCCATCGAATATCATAGCCCGTTTAATAGTACTAAAACAAGATCCGATATACATTGGTGYCGTGCAAAAAAGATTTGCCTGGAGTTTAGGTTTGGCTATTTCATCAATCGTATTCTTTTTATCAATTCCTTTGCAAAGCGACCCTGCAATTTTTGAATCGGTTTGTATGCTGTGTTTGCTCTGCATGATTTTGATGTTTATAGAGACTGCATTTGGTATTTGTGTCGGCTGTCAGCTTTATTTTCTTGCAGTTAAACTTAAATTGATAAAACAAGCGGAAATAAAACCAAACTGCATGGGGAACTCTTGCGAAGTGCAAGCTGCGGAATAAATCCTTGCAAAACGATATACAAAGCAGATCTTCACAAAAAAGATTGGCTTTCTTTATTTTTCCCGGAGATCAAAAACACAGTAACTCCTGCTAGCGCGAGCTTTTAGCTCGTGTTGTGTTTACACAAAAAATAGCAAAAGTTGAATTATTTTCTTATTCATAAGCGTAAATAATTTACAATATTGAAGGTTTTTACTGCTTTCCACCATCTCAAATAAAGCATGCTGCACGGTTTTATGCCGATGTGCAGCTTCTTGGCACACTAAGTTTCGTGGGCGATTTAAAAGAGTAATCTTATCAAACCGCTAAAGAAGCAAGCCGCATAAATTTGTTTATATTTTTAAGCAAACCAATTAAAGTGGCTTGCTGGTGTTTATTAATTGTACTGAACTTTCAAATTGCTCATCAACGCCCATGAAATTTAGCTTTTGTTAGCTAGCGTTGTGGCTCAAAATTTGGCTCAGCAATTATGAATTTTTTTTCGATATTATTAATTGTAAAACCTTTTTCAATATGTAAATGAGCAAGTCGATTGTCTTTATGGCGTATAATAAGAGCAACTTTTCCCCATTTCATATAAATAATTTCTTTTTTCAGACCATTCTGTAGATGTTCAACGGTTGATTTCACAATTAAATTTGGATCTATTACAACTTCATATTCTTCCAGAGGGAATGGTAATTTTTGATCGACCATGTTTCCATTTTCATCAATAATATAGTAAGCAATTATACCATCTTTTAATTCCTGTTCAACATGTAATAAATTTCCTTCTAAATAATATCTAATTTTATAATTATCTAATATTTTCTCGTAATAGCCATCAGGTTTGATTTTTTGGACGTCATCATCTTCACAGAAAATTGGTTTGTTGGATAATTGCTTATTTAACCTATCTGCAGCTGCTAATTCAGCTTGTTGTTTCCACTCTTCTAATACTTCTGTAGAATATTTTTCAATATCTCTATCAATTATACGAGAACAACTTTGGCACAACCAAATACCATTATTTATATCTTGTCTTTGTTCGCTTGTGATATTGGAGTCATAACGAGGTCCTCCTTTGGATGCAGCTAAAATATGAGCTGCAACTCCTATGCTAACACAACTTTTTCCATCTGAATTAGGTCCAATAGTTTGCATATTACATTCGGGATTCGAACAAATAAATCCAACTCTTTTTGCTAGTATATCTTTTGTTTTCGCTGTAAAATCGTCTCTCATTGTAATATCTTTTTTTAATTATTGGGAAATGCTAGCTAACGGCAGTCTGTCTAAAAACTCATCAGATTACCCATTTAGGATTTAAATATAGCTGTTTTAAGGATACATAAAAATTGAAAATGCTTTTATTTA
>JAESUW010000104.1 GCA_016760525.1 Labilibaculum sp. | reverse complement strand
TTACTAAATAAAAGTATTTTCAATTTTTATGTATCATTAAAACAGCTATATTTAAATCCTAAATGGGTAGTTTGATGAGTTTTTAGACAGACTGCCGTTACCGCCAATTAAAATTTAGAACAATTCAAAGATGAAAGTTAAAATGACAAATGCTGAAATTATAGTATTTTAGAGGGATTATTTAGAAAATAAAAATGTGAGACAGTGTCACACAAATTATGAAACATGACAGCATTACAGAAAAATATTGATTATCAGCAATTGGTTAAGCTAATTGTGAATAAATATGAATCAGCAAAAACTAATATAGCTAAAGCTGTGAATTCCGAAATGCTTTATGCTTACTGGGAAATTGGGAAATACATTATCAACTTTGAGCAGAAAGGCAAGCTCAAAGCTGATTACGGATCACATCTTTTGGAAAATTTATCAAAAGACCTTTCATTAAGTCATGGGAAAGGCTTTAGCCGTAGTAATTTAAACTACATGAGGCTACTCTATCATAAATATCCAACTTGTGAGACACTGTCACCCAAATTAAGTTGGTCACATTATTATGAATTGCTCAAAGTTGAAGATGACTTAGCAAGAGAGTTTTATGAAAAACAAGCCATTATTGATAATTGGGGAATTCGAGAATTACGACGACAGAAAAAAACAGGATTATTTCACCGACTTGCAATTGGGAAAGACAAAGAAAAAATACTCGAATTGTCTAAAAAAGGACAAATTGTGAAATCAGGAGAGGATTTTATAAAAAATCCACATGTATTTGAGTTTATGAATTTTCCTGAGAATTATCAATATAGCGAAACGGACATTGAAAAAGCGATTATCAATAACCTCCAAAAATTTCTGTTAGAAATGGGGAAAGGATTTGCTTTTATCGGAAGACAGCAAAGAATAACATTAAACAACAGACATTATTTTGTTGATTTAGTTTTTTATCATGTCAAACTAAAATGCTATGTTTTAATTGACTTGAAAATCGGAGAGATTGTACACGAGCATATTGGACAAATGAAACTGTACCTAGGATATTACACAAAAGAAATTAATGAGGAGACTGACAACGAGCCGATTGGATTAATATTGTCAGAAGAAAAGGATGACATAATGGTTGAGTATGCTATGTTAAATGATTCTTCAAAATTAATCGTATCAAAATACCAACTTTATCTGCCAGATATTGAGCAACTAAAAGACAAAGTAAAAGAAGTGATTGATAAATAACTGGCGGTAATCGAGTAAGCCAGGGGAATTTCACCTCTAACTTATCACAGAACCGTATCCCGAAAAAAAATCGGGACAAGCAGTGAAGCTCTCAATTCATACGGCTCTTATTATGCCAGTCAGTTCTAGAGTAATGGTAGTTCCCAAAATTAGACTCTGATTGGTAGCCAATAAACCACCTTACTCCCAAATTTCGGGACTAATGCTTCCAGTCATCCCAGTGTATAAGGGATCTACACCCTCTGGAAAAAACATCCCTTCGATAATTATTACTTATGTTAAATTTGTATATTTAACATTTTCAATGAGCTTTCGGTGGGTATGCTCTTGCTCATGCAGGGCACACACAATGGCTATAATTAAGCATAAATAAGACAGTACTGTATGGAAACAAATGATATAATGAAAGAGCAGATTTTTGAAATCATAAAGAACCAGTTAAAAGCTAATGATCCCCCTGAGACAAAGAAAACATTAAATCGACTAATCAAACTTGGTTATTCCGACATGGAATCAAAACAACTTATTGGACAATGTGTTGTAGTTGAATTGTTTGATGTGCTTAAAAATGAGAAACCATTTGATGAAAAAAGATATATTAATAATTTGAAAAAATTACCTGAAGAACCCTTTGATTAATAAGGATTATCATGGCTCATTTATTATCACGATATTATCAGTTAGCTTTAAATTTTATTAACAACATATTGTGTTACTAATGGCGGATTGAATTAATGCAAGAACTAGAAGTGATGTTGTCTTCTATGGTTCTATAACATTTGCCCCTTGATGATATCCAATGAAAAATGAATTGTTTTTTAGGACTAATGGGTAAATGCCAGAGCACAACACACGCTCATATAACATTGGCGGGCAGTAGGTTTTCGAGGGTTTTGTGCTTTTAATGAGCAACGGCAAGCTTGTTATTTTAGAATTTCCACAATCAAATATAATCCAAAAGTGATCACATTGCCTTTTATGAGTTTTGAAACATAAATCAACTAAAGCGCTTGCAGTATATAGCGCCACTCGTTGGCGTTCATGCTGAAAAACCGCAGTGTCTAAAAGAAAAGCTTATTTTTGAAAGAAAAAATTGAATGGCAAAAGAATCTGAAATTATATTTTATCAAGGAGGCGATGGAAATGTAAAAATTGAGGTTTACTACCACGATGAGACTTTTTGGATGACTCAAAAGAAAATAAGGAATTATTGGACAATGACACTCAGCTACTTAACAATATGATTGATTTAGGTTTATCCAAAGCATATTTAATTAGAGAAAATGTAATTACCTATAAATCCAACTAATCCTTTTGTTTGCATTTTGACATAAAAAACAAACTTGGATTGTACTATATTTAATGCATGAATAACAAACCAAAAATTGAAAATAATCTGGTTTTCGATATCAAACTTCTGATTAAAGAAGCTAAACAAAATGTCGCTGTTGCTGTCAATGCGACCACAACACTACTTTATTGGAATATTGGAGAACGGGTAAATAAGGATATACTTGGTAATAAACGAGCAGAGTATGGAAAAAAAGTTGTGAAATCTCTTGCAAAAAGCTTGACCGAAGAATATGGAAAAGGTTGGAGTGAAAAACAACTCCGACATTGTCTACGCATAGCGGAGACTTTTCCAAATAAAGAAATTCTCTACGCATTGAGTAGACAATTAAGCTGGACACATTTTCGTACCATTATGTACTTAAAAGATGAAGTCAGGCGGGAGTTTTACATTGAAATGGCAAAGCTTGAAAATTGGAATACAAGAACTTTGAATGAAAAGATTGATTCAATGCTTTTTGAACGGACAGCAATTTCAAAAAGACCAGACGAATTAATTAAACATGAATTAAAAGAGCTTAGAGAAGAAAACAAACTATCTCCCGACCTTGTTTTCCGAGATCCATATTTTCTAAACTTTCTAGGATTAGAAGATAGATACAGTGAAAAGACACTGGAAGATGCCATATTGAGGGAACTTGAAAAATTCATACTTGAATTAGGTCAAGGTTTCACATTTGTTGAACGACAAAAACGCATGTTAATTGATGGAGAAAGTTTCAAACTTGACTTGTTATTTTACCATCGTAAATTAAAACGACTTGTTGCAATTGACTTAAAGCTGAATAGGTTCAAAGCAAAGTATAAAGGGCAAATGGAATTGTATCTTCGCTATCTCGAAAAACATGAAACAGAAAAGGGAGAAGAATCACCAATTGGAATGATTTTATGTGCAGAAGGTTCAAAAGAGCAAATCGAATTATTGCAACTTGAAAAATCAGGGATAAGAGTAGCCGAATATTTAGTGGAATTACCATCGAAAGAATTGTTGCAAAGAAAATTACATAAGGTTATTGAGTTGGAAAGAAAACGTTTGAAAATAAAGAAACTTAAAGAATAGCCACCGCAAAAGCCATACACATTTGTAATTCACACGAGCCAACGCTTGACCAAAAATTGCAAAAGAGTATATCTTGCCTCCGCACCGTAGAAATGAAAATCGTAGCAAATTTGAAAGATAAAACGACTGAAAACAAAGAATGCCAGTGCCTAGTCGAGTAAGCCAGGGGAATTTCACCCCTAACTTCTTACAGAACCGTATCCCGAAAAAAAATCAGGACAAGCAGTGAAGCTCTCAACTCATACGGCTCTTATTATGCCGGTCAGTTCTAGGGTAATTGTAGTTTCGTGAATTGGACTCTGACTGGTAGCTAATAAACCACCTTACTCCCAAATTTAGGGACTAATGCTTCCAGTCATCCCAGTGTATGAGGGATCTACACCCTCCGAAAAAAAAACATCCCTCCGATAATCATTGCTGATGCTAAATTTGTATATTTAACATTTTCAATGAGCTTTAGGTGGGTGTACTCTTGCTCATGCAGGGCACACACAAAAGCTATAAAAGCATGGCGAGGAAAGTGCAAATTAGCAAGGCTTTTAGCCCGCTCAAACTGCATAGTGGTTTAACAGGAGCACCATGCAATCTGCCACTACTCATACAATTTACGCTTAGGCACAAACTAAAAAAAGATCGCCCGAGTTCACAAAGCCATCGTACAAATAGCACATTTGTAAATTGAATAGGATTTGAATCCTTTGAAATTCAAGACAAAAAACAAGTATCTTGCAATAAGCTTTTAAGTGAAGATTAATATGATAGAAATTGGATTTGTAAAAGGAATAGGAATTTGGTATGAACGTGAGTTGAATACAATCAAAAAAAAAGGATGTTTTATATTTACAGCCCATATTTGAGGCTTTTACAAATGCCTTAGAATCAATAGACAGATTAAAAGAGCGATACGAAAATGGCGAAGTTACAATTAGTATATATTTAAGTAAGAACCTGTTTTCAGACAAAACTAAAAAAGAAGCTTAACGATTTTGTTAAAATAGTTTTTTTACAAAACAGAACTGCCTTAACACAGCATGTTGCACGCAGATTAGAAGGGTAAAAATGAGCAATCAAGAAAACGAAAATAGATCACCACAAAACAAACTCGTAGTATTTCACGACAAAGAAATTCGCCGTTCGTGGTATAAGGATGAATGGTATTATTCGTTAGTTGATATAGTTGCGGTACTTTCCGAAAGTAAAAATCCTACTGATTACCTTAAAAAGATTAGAAAGCGTGACGAGGAGCTGAAAAACTACATAGGGACAAATTGTCCCCAGGTAAAAATGCAGACTTCTTCGGGTAAAAACCGTAAAACGTTATCGGGAAATTCCAAAGATGTATTTCGCTTAATCCAATCTATTCCATCGAAAAAAACAGAACCATTTAAACAATGGTTGGCACAAGTCGGGAAAGAACGTTTGGACGAAATAGAAAACCCCGAACTGGCACAAGAAAGAATGAAATCCATTTATGAGCAAAAAGGCTATCCGCAAGACTGGATAGATAAACGCCTCAGAGGAATTGCTATACGCCAAAACCTGACCGATGAATAGAAAGCAAGAGGAATTACAGAGAAAAGAGATTATGCAATATTGACGGCTGAAATTTCAAAAGCCACTTTTGGAATGACTCCAAGCGAATACAAAGAGTTTAAAAACCTACCAGTAAAATCAAAAATAAATCTCCGAGATAATATGGACGATTTGGAATTGATTTTTACAATGTTGGGCAAGCGTGTAACTTCCGAAATATCGCAAAAAGAAAAACCTGAAACATTACAGGAAAACAAGAACGTGGCAAAAAGAGGTGGAAAAGTGGCTGGTGATGCACGTGAAAGTACCGAAAAAGAATTAGGTCGTAGTATCATTTCTGATAAAAACAATCTTGATTTAGAATAGAGAAAATTAGAATTAGATGAGTAAAGCAATACATATTTGCAATTCCCACGAGCCAATGTTGCAACCAAAAATTGCAAAAGAGTATGTCTTGCCAATACCGAGTAGACAGAGAAACTTAAAGCAAGTTAAAAGATAAATAATTGAAAATGAATAAAGTCAGCACCTAGCCAAGTAGCAAGTCTCTAAACGAATAGCCTAGCAGAAAATACTTCAGCAAACTTAACAAGCACCTCACCCACCTCCAGATATTTCGCAAGCTCAGTATAAACCAAGTGGGTCTTCCCGAAAAGGTCGGGACAGGCTGTATACGGTCCCGAGGAATCGGGATTAAGTTATGGGAAATAAAGAGTCACGTCTAACAGGCGTGATTTGTTTGTAAATGTCGAGCATAGATTCATAACCGCGTTTTTCCAAACGATCTAGAGCAATGATATAAAAAAACCTCATGAAATGGGCAATACAGCAATTATCCTATTTCCTTGAGTTAATGGTGCTCTTAAAGTTGAAAGTGGCCCAAATAAGATCCTCAATTCTATTTTTAAATAAAAGTATTTTCAATTTTTATGTATCATTAAAACAGCTATATTTAAATCCTAAATGGGTAGTTTGATCAGTTTTTAGACAGACTGCCATTAGGCACAATTTGAACATACTAAGTAACACATAGAATTATTGAATGAAACCAAAAATTGATTTAAATTCTCCAATTACCAAAATGGCATTAATGCTTCAGCAAAATGAAATGAAGAAAGCTTGGGAAATGGAGCAAACTGTTGAAAAAGCCGTAATCCCAATTTATTCCGTACCTAAATCGAAAGCTCATCAGGAAATAAAAACTAAACCGGAACAAATTGGTACTGGAGTATTAGTAAATATTAAAACTGAATATTTCATATTTAGTACGACGCATGTATTTGCGGAGTTTGATAGTAAATCTATTCTTACAGGAACTCTTGAATATTCACCAGTAGAAGAAATAATAGGGGAACGATTTAGTTCTGGAAACTTAGATAATAGGATTGATAAATATGATGCCACTGTATTTCATATTCAAAGTGAAATTAGTGAATTTTTAAAGAAGATTGCAATAACACTTGTTGACTTTGATTTTGAAGGATGTGATAGTTTAAATCCGATTTACATGATTACAGGATTCCGTGCTAAAGAATCAAATACTTCAGGGAATGAAATTAAATCTAAAGCTAGAAATTATCCTACGGTTGAGATAGATGATTATTTGGAATATGGTTATGATAAAACCCGTCAAATTGTATTGGCTTATCCCAATCAGACGCTTGTTGATGGGAAATGGCAAACATCTCCAAAACCTATAGGGATGAGTGGAGGAGCAATAATTAAAGCCCAAGGAACTACATTAAGAATAAAAAAAACAGAAAGAAAAACCGAAAAACAATTATTGTCCGCTATTACAATTGAACAACATAGAGATCAAGGTGATAAATTAGGTATATTATTAGGAACCCGAGTGAATGTACATTTGGGTTTAATTCATCAATGCATGCCAGGATTATTAGATGACTTTTTGAAAGAATACAATGAAAAAAAAGTGCCTAACAACTAAGCGTTCGTGTGGCAAGAACTGCCCAACATGAACGGTGTGTTAACGTAACCGGTAATAAAATTGCTACTTTATGGGGAATGATATAATTTGCGAAACTTTTAGTAAGGGGTATGTTGCGATATGAAGCTCTTAAAATAGCGTCATTTCAAAAATATTGTAAAGCTGTAGAGTGATCTTCAGCTTTTTTTTGTTTGGTATTTAGGAGATTTTACAAAGCAAAGGATAAAACCAAAGCAATACAACAACGCCAAGCCATAGTCGAACATCCCTACGGAACCATAAAACGACAATGAGGTTCGATCACATTGTAACAAAAAAAGGGATTGAAAGGGCCAGTGCCGACGTGGGCTTAATCATGATTGCCTATAACCTACGCCGTTTAATTAATATAGTTGGTGTGGAAACCCTTATGGAATAGGCAATACAGAAATTATCCTATTTCCTGGAATTTATGCTGCTGTTAAAGTTGAAAGTGGCCCAAATAAGAACCTCTGTTTTATTTCTAAATAAAAGTATTTTCAGTTTTTATGTATCATTAAAACAGCTATATTTAAATCCTAAAATGGGTAGTTTGATGAGTTTTTAGACAGACTGACGTTAGCGGTCAGTGAAAAACACATACAGCAACATTGAAAAGTAATGACATTTAAACGATTAGATAAAAAAGATTTTAAAATCTAATGGGAACAAATGATGAATCTGAAATTAATCAGAATCATTTGATTTTTCGTTTCCTAGACTTTGATTTTGACCCTGATTTAATAACTCAAAAACTTCTATTACAACCATTTTCAACTGGACAAAAAGGAGAAGAATATTTTATTGGTCCACAAAAAGATATTCCAAGGATTAGGGATTGTAGTCATTGGGATTTCGAATGGAAAATAAAGACAAATGATTTTATAGGAGATTTTATTGATAAGTTTTTTAAGGAGATTATAGTTCCAAGATTAGAGTCGATTAAAGAAATTGGATTGAATTGTCAGGCGATTAGATTTATAATAGTTCAATACTATTATACCGGATATAATCCTGGATATAGATTTGAAAAGGAGCAGATAAAGATATTGGCTGACTTAAATGCTGAAATTGATATGGATATTTATTGTTTGTACGAAGATGGATAAAATTGAAATACAAATAAGCAAGAAAAAAATATCAATACTACTGATTGTCGCCATATTATTTGTGGTAACGGGGGTCTTTTTTATTTTAACTCCAGAAACCTTTATAACTATTCTTTTTAGAAATCCACAAGTGATAAGACTGGCAGGAATTGCTACTGTAATATTTTTTGGTACTGCTGTGATATATGGACTTAGAAAGTTCTTTGATAAGAAAGTAGGACTTATAGTTGATGAGAATGGAATAACAGATAACTCAAATGCATCAAGTGTTGGACTTATTGAATGGAATGACATTGTTGAGATTAAAACAGAACAAGTAATGTCGACAAGATTCTTACTAATTTTCATAAGTAATCCTGACATATATTTGGACAGAGTAAATGGATTTAAACAAAAATTGATGAAAGGAAATATGAAAATGTATGGAACACCATTGTCTATAACTTCTAATACATTGAAATATAATTTTGATGATTTGGAAAAGATTATAAAAAAAAGACTGATTGAACAACAAAAATCAACGCCGAACCGCTAATCGAATAGGTGGCTGACGACCAAATGATCGCCAGTGCACTTTCCACCACCCAGCGTACGGGTCTCCCGAAAAGGTCGGGACAGGCTGTATATGGTCCCGAGGAATCGGGATTAAGTTATGGGGAATAAAGAGTCACGTCTAACAGGCGAGATTCGTTTGTAAATGTCGAGTATAGATTCATAACCGCGTTTCTTCAAATGATCTAGAGTAATGGTATAAAAACCCTCATAAAATGAGCAATAAAGCAATTATCTTATTTTCTTAAATTTATGCTGCTGTTAAAGTTGAAAGTGGCCCAAATAAGATCCTCAATTCTATTACTAAATAAAAGTGTTTTCAATTTTTATGTATCATTAAAACAG
>JAESUW010000103.1 GCA_016760525.1 Labilibaculum sp. | reverse complement strand
GGATATTCGTATGTACTGAAAAAGGAAATAGAATTATTGGAAAGCAGTTTTGTAATTAGGTATTACCTAAACAATACTGGCGAGAAAATCATTTCTACGAATGAATACTGCTACAATTTTTTAGCCATCAATAAAGAACTAATCGGTAGTCAGTACATTTTAAAATTTCCATTTGATATTAAACCAGAATTATTCGGAGCAACGGTTAATTCGGAAGAAGTGCTTGTAATCAAACAAAACGAAATTACATTCAACAATACTCCAAACGAACAATTTTTCTTTAGTAATCTTTCAGGTAGCGAGAATGTGGATGCCCATTGGGAATTAATAAACACAAAAAGTAAAATTGGGATTAGCGAAAGAGGCAGTTTTACAACCAACAAAGTAAATCTTTGGGGATGGAAACATGTAGTAAGTCCCGAGTTGTTTTTTGATATAAACCTTAAAGCTGGCGAAACTACCAAATGGTCCAGAACATATAATGTCTTTGAAATTGACTAAGGAAGCTAAGAGTTTTAGTGAGGCTGAATTAACTTTTAAGAAGTGATTAATGTGAAGCTTGGATGGATGCTCGGTATCTTTTTTAAATGTTTTTTGTATTAAGACAAAAAATGAAGTCGGGTTTGGGCGGAAAGCCCAATTGATTATATCTACCGAACGAAGAGAGATTATGAATACCCGTAAAAAATAAGAATGAATAAAAGTAGGAGCCTAAACAGCTTGAGTTTAAGAGCAATAATTGAAATGCAACTTAGAGAGAAAGAATGGATTCAAAACTATCATTAAAAGAAAAAATAGGATACAGTTTAGGTGATACAGCATCTCATTTTGTGTGGGACATGGTGGGTTTCTGGATACTGATATTCTACACAGATACATTTGGAATATCGGCTGCAGCAGCCGGTACCATTATGCTGATTGCTCGCTTTTGGGACATGATAAGTGATCCTATCATGGGAATTATTGCTGACAGAACAAATACACGCTGGGGAAAATTCCGGCCTTACATTTTATGGATGGCTTTGCCTTATAGCGTATTGGCAGTATTAACGTTCACCACTCCGGATCTCGGACCTACAGGGAAAATTATTTATGCTGGAGTCACCTATATGTTATTAATGACAGTATTTACAGCTATAAATCTTCCTTATTCATCATTAGGAGCGGTAATGACTTCGGATTCTTACGAGAGAGCAGGCCTTAATTCGTACCGGTTTATTTTTGCTTTTATTGGTCAGTTTATCGTGTCAGGAACAGCTCTTTCTTTAGCCTTGTATTTTGGTCAGGGTGATAATGCAAAAGGATATCAGTACACTTTGATTCTGTTTTCCATTATCAGTTTTATTTTATTCATGATTACTTTTAAAACAACTAAAGAGAGAGTGCAACCTCCAAAAGGGCAAAAGGAAAATTTGAAAGCAGATTTCAGAAATCTGTTTAAGAATCGACCTTGGGTAATTTTGTTTTTCGTTGGAATTATCTCGTTCATCATGTTTGCAATGCAGAATTTGTCTATTGCATACTATTTTAAATACTATATAGGCAAGGAAGAAAATGTTCAATTGTTTAATATAATTGGAACTGTTGCATTGATTGTTGCTATTCCATTTTCAAAACCATTGGCAAAAAAATTCGGTAAACGCAATGTATTTTTGGCTAGTTCGTTGCTATCGGGTTTTTTCTTCATCTGCCTGTACCTTCCTGCGGCCAATAATCTTACGATGATTTATGCATTTAATATTCTTGCAAAAATGGCTTATGCTCCTGCAGTACCATTACTATGGACAATGCTTGCCGATACTGCAGACTATTCCGAATGGAAAACTGGAAGACGATCAACCGGATTGGTATTTTCTGCAGCCACATTCGCACAAAAGGCAGGTTGGGGAATTGGTGGAGCTTTAGCAGGTTGGATGCTGGCAATATTCAAATTCACACCTAATGTTGAACAAACAGAAACAGCCATAACTGGAATAAAACTCATGATTTCAGTTATTCCGGGAGTACTATACATGTCGTGCGCAATCCTTTTGTATTTCTATACCATCGATCATGAAACTTGCGTTGTCATGAAATCGGATTTGGATCAGCGCAGACTTGCTGAAACGACTACTTAAATTGTTTTGGTTAATGAAGAAAACAGAAGTATTATCTTCAATCATTCATTATGGTAAGAGAGTGTCCGAAAAGTAAAGTTTCACTTATAATCCATAATTACGCTTACAAACTATTTAGATAATACCGATTGCTGTTTCGCTTGAATCATAAATTAGCAAGCTCATCTACGACCCAACTTAACATACATCGGCATTATACCATTTAGCTTTATAGCCAAGACAAAAGTCCATTTGGTAGTAGAGAAATTTCGACTGGCTGTATTGATAATACATTAATAACAGCCAGTTGTTAGTTTAGGTACGAAAAATCTAATTTTGCTGATAAATTAGATTGTCTTTTACAATTAGTAATCAATAAATTTATTTGATATGAAACGACCCAAAAGTGTTACACACAGGAGAATGAGTGTAATTTGGGAGTTCTATATGGCAAAAACACACAATTATAATCATATGAAATTTATTCCTGTATGTATTTTATTCTCGTTAATGAGTTTCTCTGGTTTTGCACAGCTTGGAAATTTAATTTGGGAAGATAATTTTAATGATGGAGCTTTAGATGCAAGCAAATGGACTTACGAAACTGGAACAGGAGTAAACGGAGATTGGGGAACAGGCCAGTTGGATCGTGCTACAAATCGAATTGAAAATGTAAACTTTCAAGATCATATTGATGGTGCAGAAGATGCTTGTTTGGTGATAACAACACGAAAAGAATTTTATATTGATAGAAATTATACCAGCGGAAGAATAAATACCGCAGGTAAAGCCTCTTGGGGGCCAGGACATAGAATTGTTGCTCGGGTTGCTCCTCGGGATGTTAGGCATATGGGRCAAGGYTTYGCWTTTTGGATGATGCCSGAYGAAATCCCMAATGGATATGACCATATAATGTGGCCRCAAGGWGGAGAGATWGAYATYATGGAATATGTAGGTTCCATTCCATTTCAYAATCTKGGYAGTGTGCATTATGCCTGGTTTTGGGAAAATAACCARTGGCAATCRTGGAATCATGCAMATGCCGGRGCYTATTACAGYTAYGAATTTCAGGAAGTWCCAAAYCCTTCKGAACCRGCTTATRGARATTATCCACCYTCGTTGGATGATGYTAATGCAGGAAGYAATRSTTTTCAYAMYTAYGGMATWGACTGGTATRAYGATAGAATAGAGTTYTTTGTYGATGATWAYGTRTATCAYATYCATTATTTGAATGATGGTGATGGTTTTCAAAAAGACGAACAGGATGGATTCTCTATTTCGGAGACAGAAGGTAAAAGAATTGGGGTTTCTGAGTATTCCAATCATTTCGAAGAATGGCATCCTTTTGAGCATAAAATGTATGCAATTTTAAGTGCCGGTGTTGGTGGCGGGCAAAATTCCTATGGCGGATCGATTGTTCCTGAGGCTAAATTCCCTTGTTCGGTAATTATCGATTGGGTACGGGTTTATGAATTGGGAACCCCTACTGTTGTGAATAAAGAGGTGAATCAATCCAAGTTTAAAATCTTTCCAAATCCTGCAAATACGATAGTAAATATTCAAATCGATAAATCTGAAGATTATGCAGTTAAAATTCTTGATCGTTCAGGAAGAACAGTGCTTTATACGTCATTAAATCAGTCATCGGCAATTGATGTATCCAGCTTAAAAGAAGGATTATACCTGCTGCAGATAAGTAATGGCAAAATTACAATGTCGAAGAAATTGATTAAGCTATAGCAATAATATTCAAAGCTCTCAATTCTCTTTTATACACACAATCAAGAGCTTTTTATCTCATTGTTTTTCTAACAAATCAATTGCCTTAAAAATATTTGAGGGCGAATATTGTAAGAGAAGGGTTTATCTGGTAGTTATATTTGTTGTTTTTGCATGTGTCCTGGAAATTTGATAATTAGAAGGTGGTTTAACCTATTTCTACACCATCGATAATGAAACTTGCGTTGTCATGAAATCGGATTTAGATCAGCGCAGACTTGCTGAAACGACTACTTAAATTGTTTTTGGTTAGAGAAGGCGAAATTAGTAGCCTTCATTCAATTTGGTAAAGATCATCTCCTAAAGAGGTGGTCTTTTTTATTTCTTGTTGTTTCTTTTGGTAAGCACTTATTGTTTTGTAGTTTCGGGGGCCTGAATATAATAAGAGTTTATTAGGGCGACTGCCATACAATTTGCGAGGGAGTTAGATTAGGAAAATGAAAATTATGAATGAAGTGAAAATTAAATAAAAGATAATATGACCAATAACGATATATTACGACGTGTTCGTTACGTGTTTGACTTTAGTGATCTCAAAATGATTGCGCTTTTTAAATTAGCCAATTACGATGTCAGTAAAACGGATTTGAATGACTGGTTTAAAAAAGATGATGACCCTTTATTAATAGAAATCACAGATAAAGAACTGGCAACTTTCTTCAACGGATTAATCATTGAAAAACGCGGAAAAAGAGAAGGTCCTCTACCAGAGCCTGAAGATCCTTTAAGCAATAATATGATTCTTCGGAAACTGAAAATTGCATTGGACTTGAAATCAGATGACATCTTAGATACGTTCGCCTTAATAGATAAAAAAATAAGCAAACATGAGTTGAGTGCTTTTTTCCGTAATCCTGATCATAAACATTATCGAGATTTTTTGGATCAGTACCTAAGATATTTTCTTAATGCATTGCAAAAGAAATACAAGAATAAGTAATACCAATTTAATTTCAGAAGTATCTTTAAATAAAATGGAATAATTTTCAGATATATTAAGGCAAAAAAGTAAAAGATAGCCGAGTTACCTTGCATCTTTTTTAATGAAGATATAGCTGAAAAGAAACATTTTAGAAGATGAGTTTTGATGTTAATTTGGTATGAGGCAAACCTTCCATAAGACAGGGTAATAATTTGAAAATCACACAAATACAACAGCTTACAATTTTCATTGCTCCTGCAGATTTGTAATCTGCAGGTTTCGAGTTGAAGATTTTAAATCCTCTATTTACAGCTTAGGCAATTACAAATCGCCAACCAATTAACCCCAGATTACAAATATGGGATAGCAGTAATTGTCTGAAAATACCTTATTCATTTTAACTTAAAATCAAAAAGCTAAGCTCCACACTTGGCTTTTTTCTCCAACAGATTAATTGCCTTGAAAATGTTTGAGTATGAACAGCCTTGAGTTTGATCAATAGCTTTTGCATTTACACAAGCAAAATTTAATTGATCTATAAATTGTTCTACCCAAGTTTTATTTTTCAGATAACCTTCTGTTTTATTATAATCAGGAAGATGTTTCTTTAGTTCTTTTTCAAGAGATTTAGTATTTACAAATTGCTTGTTGGTTTTGACAAAATGCAAAAGAAACCAGAATTCGATTGATGGTAGAGTGTCGCAGATGGTAACTAAATCATTCTTTTGATATTTCTTTTTAAATTTAGTTAGTTTCCCATTTTCAACAGCATCGCGAGTGGAGACATCTGTATCAAAAATACAGATAACAGAAACGCCACCCATCAATAATGTGTTTACCGTTCGACTGATTTCGTCGATACTTGTTTTGCCAAAGAAACGTGGTTTTACAGAGCATTTGTACTTCTTCAATTGCTTAAGATGTGTAAAATAGTATTGCTCGGTAATCCCTTCACCTACGATGAAAATGCCATTTCTTAATTCGAGCTTTTTATTTTTTCGTCCTCCCATTTTATCCAATATTTGGGATAGCTCCAAACTTACCGTATTTGTATGCTTTTTGAAGGGATGTAATTCTATTTACAGCCTTAAAATCAGATAATGAATACAAATTAGTTGATGCATCGTCTTGTTTTTCAGTAAACCAAATACTGTCTTTTCTCAATAAATCATCTTCCTCAAGCAAACCGTCATAATGTGTTGTAACCAACAATTGTGCTTGTTCTGATTCTCTTAAGAATTTTTCAAGAACAAATTCTATTAATCTAGGATGAAGCTTCGATTCAATCTCATCAATGGCTAAAAATGCATTTTGTTCTATGGTTTTTAAAATCCCTCCTGATAAACCAAACACACGCTTTGTACCTTCTGATTGTGATTCCATAGGTAGTTTTTTATATGAAATAGAATGATCCTTATTGATAATTTTGTGTGTAAATGATGTTTTGACTGTATTGAAGGTTTGCTCTTTTAGTATGTTGTCAAATTCTGATTTAGGAATGTTTAGAGTTTTTAATTGTTTCAAAAGATCATCAGAAATTTCTCTTTTCATGATTTCTGTTTCTATGCTGGAAATATTTAAATCTGCTTGTTGCAAGAATTCAAGTATCTTATTTTTAGCAATGTCGTCTTTAGAAATCATTTTTTCTGAATATTTGAGCCATGATGTTTTTATATCTAAAGATGAGACGAACTGATTCTTTATCCAATTAACAGCAAGTTCCAATGCTTCAATTTGAATATTGAGTCTACTGTAAGCTGAAAAAACAGACATGTTGGGTAAACACTTTATTGAAATTTCATCTTTTGTAATTTGGCTTACTTTAATTTTTGGACCGAATGATATTTCGGAGATATTATTGTTGAGTTTACGTTCGAAAATAATAGCAGGTTGAGTACCTGGATAATAAAGCAAACTTTCGTATGATACAATGTTTGTTGAAATAGTAAGCGTATAAATAAATTTTAGTTTGTTGACATAAAAAGTGAGCTTAAATTTAGAATCTTCTTTAGAGGTTCGATCATCTAGTAGAAAAGGAGTAACACCTGTTTTATCTTCTTTTCGATCCATTTTTTTGAACCAAAATTCACGTAAAAATTCGAAAGCTTCCAATAAATTACTTTTACCAGATGCATTGGCACCATAAACGACTATTAGCTTTAGAAGACGAACTCCCTTCGCGACCTCTACAATTTGATGTTTCTCCTGTTTATTATCTTTTACTGCTTCGAAACTAAATAGCTTCTCTTCTTTAAAAGAAAGAAAGTTTTGAATTGAAAGAGAATGTATCATACTAGTGTTGTATTGGTGTTATTTACAGATATATTGTAAATATACGGAATAGAATGGTTAATTCCTTGTTTCTATTTGATTTTTAGCATGCTAAGACATAGCGAATTTATTAGATTAAAATTACATATTGATTTCATCTAACTTTATAAGAGAACGTCTTTTGTGTCGATTCTATTTGTTGTTTATGCACTTATGTTGCAAATATTGTGATTAGAGAGCGGTATTGGATGTTTTTATTCACTTCATAAAAGAATAAACCCAAGCTCATTAAGAAATAAGCCAATTACGATATCCTGACAGCGTAGAATACCTGTCAGAGTTTCGTAATTACTGCTCTTTGCAGATTTATAACTTGTAATTATCAATCTGAGAATCCCCAAGTTTAAATACCTATTTTAACTTAACACTATATTTTTCTTGTTGATATTCTTATTTTTCATAAATTCGAACTTCATTAATCCAATACATTTCGCATTTTGACCTTATAAAGTTTATCCTGAAAAGGGAACCATGTAATAATTGAAAAGTATACCAGTTAAACTCATTAAAGAATGATTTTATAGTTCTTTAAAAAGTAAACCATAACTAGCTTCAAATTAACGAGTATTGTATCGGGCTCAGGTTGGTGAATTGGTATAAAAGGGAGATTCCAAAATCCTCCATTCCATTTTTATCTTTTCATTTTACTTGGCGGATAAGCATAAAGCAACTTAAACTGTTTGGAAAAGTATTTCACGTCAGTATAACCAATTTGAAATGCCACTTCGGAAACCGAAAAGCCTTTTTGTAACAATTGCAAGGCTATTTTCATCTTCATTTCCCGGGTAAATTCAAGAGGACTTAATCCGGTAAGGCCTTTAACTTTATTGTAAAAAACAGTACGGCTTACACAACACAAATTAGCCAGCCTTTCTACACTTAACTCACTGGAATAGTTGTTTTCTATATAAGAGGATATTTTCTTTAAAAATTCTTCATCTTTGGAATTTACCTTTAATATTTTGGGATCAATTGTTTTGTTATCACGATATTTTGAAATCACTAAATTGCGCTGTTTTATTATGTTTTTAATAACCGCTTTTAGGTAATTCATGTTAAGCGGTTTGGTAATATACGATTCCGCACCTGTCTCAAAACCATCAATTTTATCCTGTATGTCTGTTTTGGCAGTCATTATAATAATAGGAATATGGCAGGTTGCAAAATCTTCTTTCAGGAGTCTGGTCATTTCAATACCATCCATTTCCGGCATCATGATATCCGTAATGATTACATCCGGGTTCTGTATTCTGGCCAGACGAAGACCTTCTTTTCCTGTTGAAGCTATGTGGCAAGTATATTTAGATTTAAGGGAGTTTTTAGTGTAAGAGGCAATCTCATCATTATCTTCAACAATAAGGATGTTTGGCAAAGAATCTGATTGAATTTCGATATCAGCTTCTGAAGGCAAATCCTCGATATCAATATGATGATTGATTTCAATATTCTTTTTATTATCCCCGGCAAGCTGAACATTTGGTTGCCGAAGCACCTTTTCTTTATCCATAGGCATGCTAAAACTAAAAGAACTGCCTGCATTTACAGTCGAGTTTACTGTAATATTACCACCATGAAGCCGGGCAAGTTCATAAGCAAGAGACAGTCCTATTCCAGTTCCTGCAAAATCATGATTGCTTAGAATATGATATCGGGTGAAAATATCCGATATGTTTTTTGCAGGTATTCCGGGGCCTTCGTCTATCACCATTATTATTGCATTGTTCTGATCTGTTTCGCCAACATTGATAATCACTTTTTTGTTTTCAGGCGTAAATTTAATGGCATTGGAAAGCAGGTTGTAAATGATTGAGTCAAGCTTACTTTTATCGCCCCAAACATAAACAGGATTTGATGCATTAAAAGTGTACACTATATTTTTATGATTGGCCAAAGGAATAAAGTTCTCATAAATATTTTTAGTAAAACTGCTAAGTTCAATTTTTCTAACTTTTAACTGCATTTTATTATTCTGAACTTTTCTGAAGTCAAGAAGTTGATTCGTAAGCTGTAGCATACGCTTTGCATTTTTTCGTATCATACGCAATTGCTTTATTGTATCGTCCTTAGAAGGTGGACTGTGCAACAGATCCTCAATAGGACCAAGAATTAAGGTTAATGGAGTTCTTATTTCGTGTGAAAT
>JAESUW010000182.1 GCA_016760525.1 Labilibaculum sp. | reverse complement strand
TAACCACCCCGAAGTATCGGGGATACTTTACTTTTTTGTCTCGAATAAGTCCAAAATAACTCAACTTTATTATAGCTCTCTTATTATTGAAATTGGTATAAATTTTTATTTTCTTTTAGCAGTAGTTGCTCTATCAACCAAATAAACAATCGATTGATAAGAAACGCCGCTATTTAATGTCAAACCGATTTCACAAGTTCTACTTGTTGAATAACCATGCTTAACTTCGGCCGGATGTTGAATTTTAAGATCACGTAAACCATGATCATTCAATTCGGAGTGGGTAAAACCTCTGTCTCCGGCAAAGCCACAGCAATTTGTTTCAGGTTTAACTACATTTTTAGCACAAAGTTTTGCCAAATCAACCAGCTTATCATCAACCCCTAATTTTTTAGCAGAACATACAGCAAATACTGAAACTGTCTCATCAACTGGTTTAAAATTCAAATGATCTTTTAGGTGATCCATTATGAATTCAATAGGTTCATACAGTTTCAATCGCGATTCCATATTCTCCTTCATGGTATACAAGCAAGGACTCATATCGCAAAGAACCGGATATTCCCCGTTGTTACTTGCTTTTGTTAAAGCGGCTTCCAAACTATTCGATTTTTTCATTCCAGCTTCTTTAAAACCTTTACTCAAAAATGCCATTCCACAACATTGATTGTTCAGATCCTCAGGATAAATAATTTCATATCCAGCCTTTTTTATCAACAATTCCATTTTAACAGTTAAAGCAATCTTTTCGTCGTAGTCTTTCGATACTCCCATGCTTCTGTTAATACATGATGGGAAATAAACAACCTTTTTAGGATTGTTTTTATTAACTGCAGACGGAACAATTTTAGGTGATCCTTTTGGAAAAGCCTTGGTCCAGCGAGGAATTGAATTTCCCGATAAAGTTCTCACACCACCAGCAATTCCACCCATTAATCCGGAACCAAGTATAGAGTGAAAGAAGTTTACGGTATTTAAGCCCATTTTAGCATAGGATTGAACTTTATCCATATTATCGGCACACCACATGGCGTATTTCTTTGCCTTTGGCGATACATCATCAGCTCTAAGAGTCTTAACTAATTTGCCGGTATCAATTTTCACCGGACAGCTAAGAGAACATAAACTATCGGTTGCACACATTTGTAAGGCTTCGTAGTCGAATTGCTTCACCATACTGGCTAACTCGTGAGGAGTCTCTCCTGAGGCTTTCAATCGAGTAATTTCGCGGAAGGTTGCAATTCTTTGTCGCGGACTTAAAGTTAAATTGTGTGATACACAAACAGGCTCGCAAAATCCACATTCCATACACTGATCTATTGTTTCGTGAGCAGCAGGAAGAGGTTTCAAATCCTTTAAATGAGCTTGTTTATCGTCATTTAGAATAACTCCCGGATTAATTAAAAAATTAGGATCAAAAATAGCTTTGATCTTCTTCATTAAATTGTAGGCATCTGTTCCCCACTCCATTTCAACATAAGGAGCCATGTTTCGTCCCGTACCATGTTCTGCCTTTAACGCACCATCGTAACGACCAACAACCAAATCAGCCAATTCATCCATGAATTTAGCATACCTGTCGATTTCCGGCTGGGTTCCAAAATCCTGTGTAAATACAAAGTGTAAATTACCTTCCAAAGCATGACCAAAAATTACTGCTTCCGTATACTTATATTTTTTAAACAAGTCCTGCAAATCCAATGTAGCCTCAGCTAATCTTGGCACAGGAAAACAAACATCTTCAATTATTACAGTTGTTCCAACTTTACGCATTCCACCAACCGTTGGTAGTAATCCTTTACGGATTTTCCAAAGCATCGCAAATTCAGCAGGAACATCGGTAAATTCAATTGGTAATTCCACCTGAATATCTCTAACGGAATTTTTAATTACACCAATCTGCTGTTTCAGTGTTTTAGCATCACCCGCTCTGGTTTCCACCAAAATAGCTGAAGCTCCTTCAGAAAGAGTCTTTAAATAAGCAGGAACTCCATTATCATTCTCCACAGAGCGCAATGCAGCTCTATCCATCAATTCAACAGCCGCCACAGGCTTCGATTTTAAAATTGAAACTGCTTTACAAGCTTTCTCAATATCAGGATATACCATTAAAGAACTAGCCTTGAATTTGTGCTCAATTACAGTTCTGTAAACAAGCTCAGAAATAAAGCCTAAAGTTCCCTCAGAACCAATCATCAGGTGAGTTAAAATGTCAATTGGATCTTTGTAATCAACAAGTGCATTTAAACTGTAACCTGTTGTGTTCTTCATTTTAAACTTCTCGCGAATTCTCGCATGCAAAGTCTTATTCTCCCGAACATCTTTCGCCAATTGGCTCAAATCCTTCAGTAAGCTTGAGTGAGTATTTTTAAAAGATGCAATACTATCCTTACAGGAGGTATCCAATACGGTTCCATCATGCAAAATAACACGAATGGAATCAATTGTTTTATATGAATTCTCAGAAGTTCCACAGCACATTCCTGATGCATTATTGGCCGCAATACCACCAATCATAGCTGCATTAATTGAAGCCGGATCGGGTCCAATTTTCTTACCATATCGTGCCAGTAAAGCATTCGCCCGAGCACCGGTAATACCTGGCTGAAGACGAATTTTTTCTCCATTATCAAGTATCGTATGTTTTTTCCAATGATCTCCGGCAACGACCAAAACAGAATCGCTAATTGCCTGTCCCGACAAACTTGTTCCTGCCGCACGATAAGTAACAGGTATGTTTAAATCATAACATTCCTTCATAATTAAACTCACCTCAGCCTCATTTTTCGACTTCACAACCAATTTTGGAATTAGCCTGTAAAAGCTGGCATCTGTTCCCCATGCCAAGGTATGAAGAGGATCATGAAACATTCTGTTTTTATCAATTGTCTTCAGCAATCGTTCATGTAAAGTTTTGTATTCTCCTGTAAGCATATTTTTCCTATTTATCTTCAAATATGAACCAAACTATCCTTTCTCAAAATCTTTCTTCAAGCTGAAAATGATATACGAATCTCTCATTTCCTTTTCAGCTTGTAAAAAAATTTACATCATTTCTATTCTTACTACGAATAATAAGTGATGACATTAAATTGCAACCACTCGTTTTTTAGTCTTTTTTTTCGAGTAATTTACTTTTTCAGCTTTTCTCGTAGTTACTCGATCTACCAAGTAAATAATCGACATATAAGGTACTCTACCATTCGTACTCAATCCAATCTCACAAGTTCGACTATTGGAATAACCCGCTATTACTTTTCCCTTCTCAATAACAGGATGAAGTTTTCGCAAAGCATACTTATTTACTTCTGGAAAGTTAAATCCTCTATCGCCGGCAAAACCACAACAACCAACTTCATCGGGCAGTACCACATGCTGAGCGCATGCTTCAGCAACAGCTTTTAATGCCGGAGTTAATCCCATTTTTGTTGTCGTACAGGTTGGATGAATAGCAACAACCTCATTTACCTTTTTAAAATCAAGTTTATCCATTAAGAATTCGTGAATAAATTCAACAGGCTCATAAAGTTTTAGTCCTTTATCCATTACCCTTCTCATACGGTATAAACAAGGTGAGGTATCACATAAAACAGGATATTTTCCACCTTCAGAAGCTCGTACCAAAGCGGCTTCCAGTTCTGATGATTTCTGATCGGCATGTTTTATTAAACCTTTACTCTCCCATGGAGTACCACAACACAAATTGCTCATTCCTTCAGGAAAGATTACCTCGTAACCTGCTTTCTCAAGCAGTTTTTGCGTTACCTTATGCAAAGGTTCCTTGTAAGGATCTCCTTTTGCAGGTCCCATGGTTTGAGCAATACAAGATGGAAAATACACTACTTTTAATGGATTTTCCTTGTTAATAGGTTTTGGTACCGGCGCATTAGCTCCTTTTGGCATTGCAGGAGTCCACAACGGAATATTGTTTCCACTTAATGCTCTAAAACCACCGGCTACAGCACCCAGTAAAGTAGATCCCATAACAGTATGAACACCATTCACAAATTTTAAACCGCCACGTATTGAAGAACCAACAGTTGAAAAATTATCTGCAACTTTTTGACTTATTTTAAAAGCACGAGGAGTATCCACATTTAAAGATCGCAGGTGTTTAATAAACTTACCCGTATCGATACCTACAGGGCAAGATGTAGAGCATAAGCCATCACCTGCACAAGTTTGTTCTCCCAGATAATCAAATCCCTTCTTCAGTATTCTGTATCGTTCAGTATCCTCTCCAGTTACTTCCAATCGTTTCAACTCACGTTGCAAAACAATACGTTGACGTGCTGAAAGAGAAAAACCAGCTGTTAAACAGTTTACTTCACAAAAACCACATTCGATACATTTGTCAACTATATCGTGAACAGGAGCAAGAGTTTTGAAATTTTTCGTATTGCATTCAGGATCATCATTAATAATCACTCCTGGATTTAGTAATTTTTTAGGATCAAAAAGTTGCTTTACATCCTTCATTAACTGATATGCCTCTTCTCCCCATTCATGTTTTACAAAAGGAGCCATATTTCTACCCGTTCCATGCTCAGCTTTTAACGAACCATCGTATTTGTCAACCACTAAATAGTCAACTTCATGCATAAAGTTCTTATACTGCTCGAGTTCTTCCGGTTTGTCAAAATTTTGATTGAAAATAAAGTGAAAGTTCCCTTCCAAAGCATGACCATAAATCACACCATTTTTGTATTCATATTTAGCAATAAGATTCTGCAAATCCAAAGTTGCCTTTGGCAAATCTTCAATATGAAAAGCTACATCCTCAATAATACAAGTTGTACCGGTTTCTCTCAATCCACCAACTGCAGGAAAAATACCTTTTCGAATATCCCAGTATTTGGAATACTCCTCTGCTTTATCGGTAAATTCAATAGGCCGCACTGTTTGGTAAACTGATAAAATTGATTTAATTTCTTTGATATTATCATCCAATTCGCGTTGACTGTTGGCCAATGTTTCCACCAAAATAGCGGTTACTCCATCAGGAAAATCTTTAATGAACGAAGGAATACCATCAGCATTTTCTACAGATCGTAAAGCTATACGATCCAACATTTCGGCTCCGTGTACCGGCCCTGGTTTCATACTCACAACTGATTGACATGCTGTTACAATATCACTAAAGTAAATCATGGCACTGGCCTTGAATTCATGATTTACGACAGTTTTCATGGTTAACTCGGACATAAAAGCCAAAGTACCCTCCGATCCCACCATCAAATTCACAATAATCTGAAATGGATCCTTATAATCGATGAATGGATTGATACTTAAACCTGTTGTATTCTTAATGCTGTATTTGTAACGAATACGTTCTGCCAATGTTTTATTGGCACGAACTTTATCGCGTATCTCCTCAATTTGGTGAATAAAATCACCATGGGTATTTTTAAAATTCTTTTTACTTATATCGTCCCCGGTATCTAAAATGGTACCATCGGCAAAAATCAAACGAGCTGACAGAATTGTTTTATAAGAATTCTCGTGTATACCACAATTCATTCCTGATGCATTATTCATTACAATTCCACCAATCATAGCAGAATTAATGGATGCGGGATCCGGGCCTAACTTTTTTCCATAAGGAGCCAATACTTTATTAATTCGACTCCCAATCAAACCGGGTTGCATTCGTATTGCTTCCCCATTGTTAAGAATGTCAAAATCTTCCCAATGTTTTCCTGCAACAATTAAAATAGAATCGGTAATTGCCTGACCTGCCAAACTAGTTCCTGCAGCACGAAAAGTAACTGGTAAATTGTATTTATTAGCCAAAACGATAGCCTTTTGAACTTCAGCTTCATTTTTTGCTCTAATAATAATTTGAGGTATTAGGCGATAAAAACCAGCATCAGTACCATAAGCTAAATTTCTTATTTCATCAGTATACAATCGAGACTTTTCTACCGTCGATTTGATCTCATCATAAAACTTCTTATAATTTCCTGTAAGCATCTTTCTTTGATTTTATCAAGTCAATATCAAGTTATCAAATAATAGCTACCTTAAATTGGTAACTTGTATGACAAATGTACGTTTTCAGTCTTAAAAAAACGAACCGATTGATCATCGAGGTGAAAAACCGGTTCGTATATTTTACAATGGCAGTGGATTAAATCCAGATGAAATTAATACAACAACAATTATCATTACCATTAAGTAGTAAATTAAGGCTGGTATCGAATTTCTTCTGATAATCGTTCCTTCTGCTCCAATACAACCAACGGTAGCACAAACAGCAACAACGTTATTTACGCATATCATGTTTCCTAAAGCTGCACCCATTGTTTGAACTGCTACAATTAATACTTGAGGAATACCCAAAATAGTAGCAGTTTCGAACTGAAGTGAAGAAAATAACAGATTAGAAACTGTAGCTGATCCAGACATAAAGGATCCTAAAACACCAACAAGTGGTGCTATTATTGGATAAGCATTTCCAGATAAATCAGCAATAGCTGCAGCCATAGTAGTTAGCATACTATCCATTCCTGCTCCGTTCGTTCCCGACTTTAACATCAATTGAACCATCGCAACACCTGCAAATAAGGCTATTGCAGCACCTGTAATTTGTTTGAAAGTAGTTTTCCATGAATCAAGCACCATTTTTATTGGCATTTTATACATGAAATTTGTAATAACAGCAACCAAAATAAATGGTATGGTTCCAGGCAGATAAGCCCATTTTAATACGTATGTTAAACCTTCAATACCAAAAAGATCGGTAAGTGTAAGTGTTTGTGAAGCTAACCATCCTTTTAAACCTAAAGATGGAATACGGGTAACAACCAGAATAACAGCAATTAATACGTAAGGCATCCATGCTTTAACCAGTCCCATTTTTGCTTCTCCTGTATCGCCGGTAGAATCATTAGATTTCCAGTTAGCAGCCCATTCTGATTTTGGCGGAAAATCCCATGGTGTTTTAGGCATAAGAAAACCTCTCTTTGCTGCAAAAATAATGATTCCAAGGCCAATAAATGCACCTAGTAATGATGGTAGATCGGGTCCTAATGTAGAAGCGATAACAACATATGGCACAGCAAATGCTAAACCAGCAAAAATTGCAAATGGAGCGGCAGCCAATGCAGGTTTAATCGATTTTTCTTTCCCAAAAAACTTAGTCATAATCATGATTCCCAATAAAGGAATAAAAATACCAACCAAAGCATTCGGAATTGCAATCCATTCGGTCAAGGCCATTTTAAAGACATCCGGGTTTGCACCTATATGGTTAAGATTCTGCTCCAAAGTAACCATAGCTCCACCAGTAATTGGTGTTCCTACTGCTCCGAAAGGCACGGGTACTGAATTAAAAATTAATGCAACCATTGCTGCAGCCAAAGGAGGAAATCCGAGTCCAACCAATAAAGGACCGGCAAGGGCGGCAGGAGTTCCAAATCCGGCAGCACCTTCAATAAATGCTCCGAACATAAAACCTATAATAATGGCCTGAATTCTTCGATCGGTGGTAATTCCACTGAATCCATTATTAATTGTTGTCATAGCTCCAGACAACTTCATGGTRTTCAAAATGAGAATGGCACCAAAAATAATAATCAAWATATCCATTGCTTTYAGAAAACCAAAAACTGAATAGCCCATAATGTGGAATATATCAATCTTCCAGACTCCAAAAGCGACTATCACAGCTAATAAGAGTGATATCGGCAAGGCCTTTTTTGCTCCCCAATTGAAGCCAACCATCAGAACGATGGTTAATAAAATAGGCGAAAAAGCTAATAATGCATCCATAAAAAATAATTTAGGTTTAATTACAAATTGTGTTATTGATTGTAAGCTAAATTCGATGTAAAATATCCACACAGCTCAAGCTAATTTTGTCATTGACAATGTTAAATTTTCAAAAAACTATCGAGATAATTTGATGAAATTTAAGGCCGTATATTGGGAAATTAAATGAGCTTAAATTAAGAAAGTCATTTTTGCACATCTTTGAACCAAAAAATTATTGAAATAACCAGTTATCACTTCAATTTATTG
The DNA here is from genome assembly GCA_016760525.1 of Labilibaculum sp. Taxonomy (GTDB): domain Bacteria; phylum Bacteroidota; class Bacteroidia; order Bacteroidales; family Marinifilaceae; genus Labilibaculum. The sequence goes on along the minus strand of JAESUW010000182.1, from coordinate 1,247 downwards.
ATCCAAATCTTATACAAATCTGATCTTTCAGTGTTAGGTATTTTACATCGAAATCAGGTTAGTAGTAAACGGGTTAGATCTACTATATTTCTCCATTAGTGACTTGTCCAATTTTTTAAGAGTTCCATTCATTGCACTGCCGCGCATCAAAATATCAAGGTCGGTAAGCTTTTGTTTTAAATCTTCCAGACTCTTCTTTGTATCAATCTTATCATTATTAAAATCCATAATTTTTAGTTTTATTTTTTAAACTCTTCCGAAGACAGAATCTGGTTTTAATTTTCGACCAGTACCTATTTGTCTAAGAAGAATTCTAAGTTGTTCTTGTGTTTATATCTTATCGATTTTTACAGAATTGTTTGAAAAAGCTTACTATTTTGAAATGTAACTAACCAAGAGGGATGCCAAGAATTTCACACACTCGCTATTCAGAATCATTCTGCTATCCTTAACACTGATGTTCTGACCATTAGCCTACGCAAAGGTTTTCAGGGATCAGATTTAAAACGATTTCGAAACTGTTCATTCCTGAACAATCAGGGCTGTTTAGCTGTGCTCTTCTGAACAATTGTTCAGTTTAAGACAGTAAAAAACGCTTGAAAAAAAAGATGATGGACAGTGAGAAAAAACCCTTCGCGACCGAGCCTTTTCTTAGCTTAAGCAATTGGCTGACGAAACAAGAGAATCTGGAAAATTTGCTTTCCGCAAAAACGAGGATCATGTGCGTTTGTATGCCAGTAAATACCAACGCGATAAAAAAGCGGAATATCGCAGAACAAAAACTGAGAATGAGCTGAATGCTGAACAGGCTTAATTGAAATAAATTTAGTTACTCCTACTAAAAGTGCTTTGTTCCACACCAAGGGGAATCTGTTCAATTCTCATTTTTTAATACCTCCCTCTCAAACTTCACTATCTCCTGACTCAAAATGAATACTGGATTTATGTCCGTAAAATTAGCATTCAGGGTATTACAACTGAAAGTCAAAAAGCTCATTTCCTTTCACTTGACTATTTAACATGATTCCACTTTGATAAACAGTATTTATTTTATAATTTGGTATATCCTTAAATAAGAGCATTTAATGAGTACAAAAATCCACTTATCGGCCGATAAACATCGTAATAAAGAAATTGTAGTCATTCAGTTTGACTACAGCTTGGCAATTGTGAGTTTATTAAAGCAGAACTTTCCTGCTGTTTGGAGCCAAACAAAGAAATGTTGGTGGATTGAACGAAAGAATTTC
>JAESUW010000102.1 GCA_016760525.1 Labilibaculum sp. | reverse complement strand
AATAAAAGCTTGATTCAAGAATGAATCAAGCTTTTATTGTTCTAACCACTAATAGTTAAAACAAATATTTTTAAATACGGGAAGCTTCAAAATGTCCTTTTAATATTTTTAATTCTTCTTCAAATCCTAATTTATCGCCTTGGTATAATTTCATGATTCGCTCATCTTTCTTTACCAATTGTTGCGGTAATTCCAAATGTTGGTTGGTGAAGATCATTTCCATGTCTGGATTTTGCTTTTGTATTACTTCCACTAAATCCATGATAGATTTGTTGTATTCAACCAAATTATATACACCGGAATCTAATTTTCCACCTAAGAGATTAGCCAAAATACTGCTTGTTTTTTCCAATGAAATAAACGGGCGTTTTTGGTTTCCACTTCCGTGGATTGAGATACGACCTACAAAATGAGAATCGAAAAGCAGACTGTTTAAAATTCCTTTCATATTCATACTTACACCGTATCCAAATACATTACCCAAACGAATTATTTGTGTATTAATTTTGGACATAATTCGCTCAACGTGCTGTTCACCTCTAAGAGTAGAACTTCCCAGTGATGTGCTTGGTTCAGGAATTGAATATACATCAAATTCATTATCGGAATAACCATAAACAGCAGTAGAACTGATGTATACGAATTGTTTCACATTACTTTCTTCAATTGCATATACCAACTCAGCAGTACCCCAGTTGTTAACCTGTTCATGAAGATGATGAAGTTTATCATTGTCTGAATTCTCAGACGCAAGATGATAAACCACATCCACATTTTTCATTATTTTATCGAGAGTTCTTGAATCCAAAAGTTCACCTTTAACAAATGTTAGTTTGCCCGGTTTTATTTGGGAGTGTAAAAACAGATTGAAGTTGGCCTGATGTAAATTATCCAAAACGATAATTTCTTTTACTTCAGGATTCTGATTCAATTTTATGCATAGTTCGGTGCCAATGTATCCGGCGCCACCTGTAATTAATACTCTCATAGTATCTGTATTTTAATTTCGAGTCCGAATCTAAATTTATTTTTTATTCTTCTTAACTACCAAATCGGTATTTAATCCACATTCTGTCTTTTTCATTCCAAACCATCTGGCAGATCTGTCGTCGCCTAAAGTCATTTTACGTGTACAAGGTTCACAGCCAATACTATCGTAACCTTTTGCTTCCAGCGGATGGCGAGGCAGCTTATGTTCTTTAATGTACTTGTATATTTCCGGTTTACTCCAATCTAACATTGGATGAAAACGGATAACTCCGTGTGGTGCTTCCTGCTCAACCTGCATTGCCTTACGCACTGCAGATTGATCCGCTCGCACTCCATTGATCCACACATCATGATCGGCCAGAACACTATCAAGAGGTTGTACCTTATTTAGAAAACAGCAATAATCAGGATCAGATGTAAAAAGAAAATTTCCTTTCGCATCTTTTTGTTGAGCTTTAGGAACAGAAGATTTTTTATCAACGATATTTAATCCAAACTCTTTAGCAATCTGATCTTTAAACTGAATGGTTTCAGGGAATAAAAATCCAGTGTTGATAAAATAGACTGGTATTGTATTGTCAATTCTACTAATAATATGAAGAAGTACAAGACTGTGAGACTGAAAAGATGATGAAGTAAACATCTTCTTTCCCTCAGTTTTATACTGTTCTAATTTATTTTTAATGCTTTCAAAATCCATTGTAAAGTCCTTTTGTCCCAGTAAAATAATTGGCCGGGAAATGTATCTGTAAAGGATAGTAAAGATACTAATAATTATTGCATTTTAGGAGGATTCCTTATGGGATAGCAGCTTCGGCACACCTAAAACAGCAGGTGATAATTGATGGATAATTTGCTTCGTTTAAATGCTTCAGAATTTGTTTCGACTTACTAAATTGTAAGTTCTGTATAATTTTTAATTCTTTGATCTGTATTTCTGTTTTTTTTTATATCACACAAAGAACATTGTTTTGTTAACTTGTTTATATTTGTAAGAATGTGCGCTTTGTTTTAATTTCGCTTACACACAATGTTTTGTTGTGTTATTGAAAGAATATCGGCATTAGTAAATCTTTGATTTAATTTTATTGCAGTTTAATTCTATTTGCTGATATTATCAGCGTCTATAATTTATAATATGATGAAAAAACTTATTGTTTTACTATTGTTATCGATACATATTAGTGGTGCTTTTGCTGAGGATAATTATAAAAAAAACAGGTTTCATGATTTAGATAGCCTGAAAACGGCCATAAATGAGTTCGTGATGGTTGAGGGGAAAATGGAAAATTCCGATAATGCCATTCATCTTGTTGCATACAACCGGAAAATTTTAAAAGATGAATATCCAGCTTATTTGCATCTGCTTTTAAATAAAATTAAAACAGATGAGGATACTACAGGCCTGGCAGAAATATATTATAGGATAGGAGTAAACCATCGATACACACATGGCTACGATTCCGCTAAATATTACTATCTGAAGTCTTTGCCATTTGCTCGTAAAATAAAAGATTACTATAAATTAGGTAGGATTTATAATGAATTGGGAGTGGTTTGTCGAAAAACAGATCGGAATGAAGAGGCTCTTAATTATTTTGTTTCGTCAATTAAGACAACAAAATTCACGAACAATTTATATGGAAAGGCAATCGCCGAAAATGGAATTGGAAATATCTATTTGGTGCAAAAAGAATACGAAAAGGCTTTGTCCTATTTTCAGGAATCTTTAAAATACGGATTAAGTAGTGACAATAAATATCATTTAGAGATTAGTTATGGGAATCTTGGAGAAGCCTATCTCTATTTGCAAGAAGCTGATTCTGCAATTTTTTATATTAATAAGTCGTTAGAGCTGTCAAAGTTTCGGGGCAATCCTATAGGTGAGGGGATTTGTTATCAGCTTTTAGGACAAGTGAATATGTTTCAAAAAGAGTATGAAAATGCATATGTGTATTTTGAGAAGGCGCTCGCTTTACAACGAACAAGAAATGATAAGCGTTATTTAAGTACGATACTAATTCAACATGCTAATATTTGTTCGAAGCTAAAACGATACAATGAAGCTGAAAAAAATTTGTTGGAAGGAAGATTAATTTCAAAAGAAATTCATTCTATTGATAATTTGATATTTGCAAATAAAGTTTTGTATGAAATCTATTATGCTACAGGAAGATATAGAGAAGCAAGCGATGCTTTGTTACTAACCAAAAACTATACCGATTCGTTATACAATAGTGAAACTGTACGTGTAATGAATGATTTGGAATTTAAATATCAATCGGAAAATAAAACACATCAGATAGAACTGTTAAATGCAAGAAACCAGCTGATTGGAGAGTCCAAAAAAATGCAAAGAAATCAGTTTGGCGTTTTACTATTGCTCTTTGGGGGATTGGCTGCATTTTTCTATTATTTATACAAGAATAAGCAAAAGGTTTCGAGAGAGTTACAGAGTATTAATAAGATGAAATCGAAATTTTTCAGTAGTATTTCCCATGAATTCAGAACACCATTAACATTAATAAAAGGCCCCGTAGAAAAGCATTTAACCCGAACCCATAGTAAAGAGGAACAGGATGAGATGAAGCTTATTTTACGTAATTCGGAAAGATTACTATCCTTAGTTGATCAACTATTGGATCTCTCTAAAATTGATGCAGGTCATTTTGCGATAACAGTTCAACAGGGCGATTTAGCTACCTTGCTAAAAGGGATTTCTAATTCGTTTTCTTATCAAGCATCCGAAAAAAAAATTAATTATCAATTGGAAATAAATGAATCAGGTGCTGTTTGGTTCGATACGAATATTGTTGAAATAATCATCACTAATTTACTATCCAATGCATTCAAGTTTGTATCTGAAAATGGGAATGTAGAAATGAAGCTGGATGGGTTTAATGATCATCTTAAAATTACAGTAAGTAATTCCGGCTGCACATTAACCAAGGATGAATTGTCTCATATTTTTGATCGTTTTTACCGTGCAGGTGAAAACGAAACACAAGGAACTGGTATTGGACTTTCTTTAGTAAAGGAATTGTGTACTCTGTATCGCGCACCCATAAAGGTAAGTTGTTCCAATAGTAAAATCATACAATTTGAACTACTTCTGCCAACATCTAAAGAACATTTTAAGGCAAACGAAATATCCCTTTTACCTATCCAAATAAAAGAGGTACAGCTTGATGAAGCAAATTCAGATATTAATTTAGATGTTGAAAGTGAGGGAAAACTTGCTGATTTACCGGTTTTGTTAATTGTTGAGGACAATTTTGACATGCGGAAATACATTAAGACTCACTTTGTGCATCAGTACAAAATTTTAGAAGCAGAAGATGGTGAAATGGGAATTAAGATGGCTGCCGATCACATTCCTGATTTGATTATTTCTGATGTAATGATGCCAAAAGTTAGTGGTGTTGAGCTTTGTACTTGCTTAAAAGCAGATATGAAGACCAATCACATACCAATCATTTTATTGACTGCTAAAGTTGGTGATGTGAATGAATTGGAAGGACTTAAGTCGGGGGCAGACGATTACATTGTGAAGCCATTTAACGCGCAAGCATTAATCGTTAAAGTTGAAAGACTAATTGCTACGCGGAGAGAAATGCAAAATAAGTTTCAAAAGGAGCTTGTTATTAATCCGTTAGGTTTAGTGTTTCAGTCGGAAGAAGAAAAGTTTGCCAAAATTTTGCAAGAAGTTTTGGAGACGCATTTGCCTAATCCCGATTTTACGGTCGATCAGTTTTGTGAAGTAAGTTTAATGAGTAGGACACAACTCCACAGAAAGTTAAAAGCATTAACAGGATTATCAGCAACAGCATTCATTAGAACACAGAGAATAAAAATGGCATCTGAAATTTTATTAAAATCGGATGTTACTATTAGTGATGTTTGTTTCTCAACGGGTTTTAATGATACTTCATATTTTTCGAAATGCTTTAAAGAAATTCAAGGTTGTACTCCATCGGAGTATATGAAAGAGCATTCGAACTAAGATCTACTAATAATTAGTTGTAAGCACCAACATTTTATCAATCGATAAAGAGTTGGTGCTTTTTTTTGATTTGGAAACTTGGTAATAACAGGTTCAATACTGCTTGGTTTCCTTCAAAATAATTCAATCCCAAATTATCAAATCCCCCAAAACGATATTATTCCAAAATAAGCGGAGCGTAATTTAATAATATTCGTTTGGGTTTACCGTTTCATTAATCATTATAACTACCTGTTTGTGAGTTGTTAAAGTGAGAATGGAACATTTGTGATGCTCGCTGAAACATTTGTAATACTATACTTTCTTTCCTTTCTTTTTTCCAGTAAAAATTCATCGGTTTTTCATGAAATTATTAAAACGGCAAAAGCTTCTATAAGGCACATAACCTGTAGATAATTGATGGATTATTCACTACGGATTTCCTGAATATATGCATTTAGTTATGATGTTTAAAATCTTGAAATAACAATCGTGTTATGTATTTTTTATTTTGTGATTTAGATAAGTAAATCCATGATAAATAACTATTAATCAGGGCGTAGAACATCTGTGTTTGTTTTTGGAACATGATTAATATTTGAAAATTGATTCGTGCCATACATTTACATTGTATTCTAAACCAAAAAAAAAGGAACACATGAAAAAGCTAATATTCATAACATTACTGATGTCACTTTGTATCACCCTGGTAGATGCTCAAGTAGTAGATCCAGACAAAGTAGTTAAAAAACAAGGTACACGTCGAGCTAATAGCAAAATAGAACGAGGTGTTGATAAGGGCTTTGATAAATTAGAAGAAGGTCTTGGAAGCTTATTTGGAAAGAGGAAGAAAAAGAAAAAAAAAGAGCAGTCTCTGCAAAATGAAAACAAGTCTGAAAAAAGAGAATCCTTAACATCAAATAAAGGGCAGAACCGCAATAGAGAAATTGCTCCGCAGACTTCAAAAAAGCCAAATGTAGTCTGGAATAAATTTGACTTTATTCCTGGTGATGTTGTCATTTTTGAAGATGGACCGAGCCTAATGGAAGAGAATGGTGAATTTCCAAGTCGCTGGGATTTAAATGAAGGAAATGTAGAGATTGCTCAGGTTGACGGAGTAAATGTTATCTATTCAATAGAACACGGCTCAATCGTTCCTTATTTAAAGAATTCAAAAGAGGATTATTTGCCTGAGGTTTTTACAATAGAGTTCGATGCTTTTTTTAGTGCAGGATCTTCAGGAAGATATTTTATCAAATTTTATGATTCTAAAAATCAGAGATATAATAAAAATGAAACATTATACCTGTATGTAAATAGTTTAACACTAGGTTCAAGTTCTACTAATTATCCAGGAAAATCTAAAGGAAACTGGGATGCTGTTGGTGGATGGCGTCATATTTCAATTGCTTTTACAAAAGGAAAGATGAAAGCTTATATTGATGATACCCGTTTAATTAATATTCCTCATTATGCAGCTAATCCAACTGGATTGACGATTGAATTGGAAAAATATGCCTCATCAGATTACGAGAAATACATTAAAAATATTCGCATCGCAAAAGGTGGAGTTAAGTATTATGATCGTGTACTTCAAGATGGTAAGATCATTTGTAATGGAATCCGCTTCGATGTAAATAAGGCAAGTTTAAAGCCTGAGTCAATGGGATCAATCAATAAAATTTATCAATTGTTACAAAAACAGCCAAGCCTAAACTTTAGTGTAGAAGGTCATACCGATAGCGATGGTGACGATGTTTCAAACAAAAGTTTATCGGAAGCGAGAGCTAAAGTTGTTATGGAGAAATTGATTCAAATGGGAATCTCATCGAACAGACTAAGCTATGCAGGTTTTGGTGAAAGCAAGCCATTAGATAATAACAACACTCCAGAGGGAAAAGCCAACAACCGTAGAGTAGAGTTTGTGAAAGTAGAAGGAACTACAGCATCTGCTAATTCGAATGCATCTGGTAATTCACTATTCGATTCTTTAGATCGAAATGCAATTGATACAAAAATGGGAAGCTTACAGAATGGAAATATTGAAGTTGCGAATCAGTCGGGAGTTGTTTTGAAAAATGGAACCACAATAATTTATGGTACGTCTGATGGGAATCTGGGAAAAATGGAAGTGCTGGATGTTGATCAAAATGACAACTACAAACTAACCATTAAATACATCACCTACAATAACGATGGTTCAGTACATAGTGAATCTGATCATTTGGAAATTGGCGGAACTTACACTTGCGATTTAGATAAAGGAAGAACAGAAGATTTGATCAGCTCAGAAGAAGATTTTTGGTTGAGCCGATCAGGAGCCAAAGAGGCAAAAATTGAACAAATGGAAAATACAGGTTTTTATGTAGTTCCAAACTAATAATCAAGAATTTTAAAGATTACATACATAGATAATAAACTGAATTATGAAAAACACATTAAAGTGCCTAAGCATATTATTTTTTGTTGCAGTATTTGTTTCATGCGATAAGGATGATGATTTACAGAGTAAGGACATCAAGCGTTACAATGTAGAATCTGGAATAGTCCATTTTACAACATCAATTTCTGGTCCGCATGTAAATGGATCCGGAACAAAAGATTTGTATTTCAAAAAATACGGTGCTCTTGAAATGAGTTACGAGGACAAATCGGAAACAATTTCATTTATTAACGAAAACGGTATTGAAGAATTTAAAACTGAAGATGTTCGTAATGCTTATAAAATAGATAATGATAAAATTTATGTGGTTGATTATGGTGCTAGTGTAATTTATACCAAAGAAGATCCTTTAATCGAGTACATGCGTCAGAATGATTTAGATGCATTGGAAGCTGGAAGGCAAACAATGATAAGTCTGGGAGGAGTACAATTGGATAATGAAGAAATTTTGGGTTACAACTGCGAAGTATGGGAGTTAATTGGTATTAAGCAATGGATTTATAGGGGAATAACTCTGAAGATCGTAGCTAATTTAGCTGGAATTACCATTATCGAGGAGGCGACAAATATCAAATTTGATGTTTCTGTTGCCGACAGTTATTTTGAGCTTCCTAATTTCCCCCATAAGGATATAGATGATTTGTAAATCACTGATCTTCTGTATTCAAATTCATTTTTAATCAGATAAAAATAAAGGTGTGAAACGTCCATGATTAAATAATTATTAACTCACATACGAGCATGATTATTTAATTCATGCTAATCCCGATAGTTATCGGAACCATCTGGCAACTAAAAAAAAATATAAACGGAATGAAACAGATTTTAGTCATAATGATTTGCCTTTTTATAAGTAGTGTTTTGTTTGCTCAAACAAAGGAGAAGAAAGATGAAGGTGATAAAATTCAGGAAGCTTATATGAAGGCAAACAAAAAATCGATTGATACAGCGAAACCAATGATTGACTTCTTCCTGAAATATGATGAGAATGATAGTGTCAAGCCACCAAATCAAAGCGATTTTGATCAGATATTGAACAAAATGGGCGTTATGGATGAGGTGAAAAATGATAAGAGTGGTTTGACTAAGGAAGATGTGTTTCAGTTAATAAATGCATACATCAATGCGGATAAAAATAGTGGAAAGGAAAAATCAACTCAATCGAATACAAATTCAGAAAGTGAGTTGCAAAAGGAATTAAAAAAGGCCGAAGAGCTATTTGAGAATGCAATGCCAGAGATGGAAAAATTGATGAAAGAAGCTGAAAAGGAGGCCGAAAAAATAAAGATGAATCCGAACTTTATTTCTTACGATGATTTTAGAAAAAAAGTCAAACAAAAGAAGCCTGAATTGAGCGAGAATGAAATTCGAGATGCTTACAATGAAATGATGAAAGTATTAGGTAACCCATTTAAACCCAGCCAGAAATGAAAAAAGCAACAATTATTCTTATTGTATTGCTGTCGCTGATTAAAGTGACAAATGCTCAGGATTCAAAAATAAGTGGAAGCTGGCTGGTTACGAAAATTGTGGTAGGAGATAAGGTTCATGAGCCATTATTTGTAGTAGAGTATAATACCGATGGCCTTATAATAACTCAAGGAATTAATGTAGGATCATGGTCTTATAATGAAAAAGAAGAAAAACTGATTATGACTTCTGATATGGATAAAGATTTTGGTGGAGATTGCAAGATTTCAAACCTTAATCAGAAGAATCTAAACTTTGAAAAGAATGGAGAAAAATGGTTTTTATCCAGATTAAATATGGATGAAATAGCCAAAAATAATGCTGAGTCAGGTTTGATAGGATCTTGGGAATTCGCCGATAATTCTGATGATGATGTTACAAGAGTCTTG
>JAESUW010000101.1 GCA_016760525.1 Labilibaculum sp. | reverse complement strand
GTGCTCCAATTGAAGTTGAAGTGAAAGGAAAAGACATGAAAGTTCTGGAACAACTCTCTAATGAAATTAAGGAACTATTGACTCAAATTCCCGATTTAACAAATATTAAAACCAATATTGAAGAAGGAGCTCCTGAAGTTAATGTGGTAATTGATCGCTACAAAGCGGGTATGTTTAATTTGAGTACAGAAGGAATTACCGGTCAGCTGCAAGACATTTTAATGGGAAAAAATGCCGGTAAATTCGAACAAGGCGGAGAAATGAACGACATTACTATTCAGATGCCTGAAACAAGTCTCTCTGAATTAAATACACTTCTGCTAAAAAGCGGAGATAAGGTAATTCCACTCTACGAAGTAGCACACATCGAAAAATCATCTTCGCCGAAACAAATGCTAAGAAGAAATCAAACTAGAATTGGAAAGATCAGTGCCGATATTCGAGGAGAAGTTGCTTTCGATCAAATAATCGATAAAATAAATACCAAACTTGCAAATATTGAATTGCCACAAGGCTATCAGGTGAATCTTATTGGGGAAGAGCAAAAACGCCAGGAAGCACTTTCCAATTTAAGTTTTGCGTTAATGCTTTCTATCATATTGGTATATATGGTTTTGGCTTCGCAATTTGAGTCACTCATTCATCCTTTTACCATTCTGATAACCATTCCATTAGCTGGAGTTGGTGCTATTTGGGCATTTTTCCTTTTGGGAATGCCTATGAATATTATGGCCTATATCGGTATTATTATGCTGGGAGGAATAGCGGTAAACGACTCCATTATTCTGGTCGATGCCATTAATCAATTCAAAAAACAAGGAAATTCCTTGCGCGATTCGATAATTATGGCTGGAGAAAACAGGATTCGCCCAATTGTAATGACTAGTATCACAACCATTTTGGCCTTACTTCCACTAACCATCGGATTTGGTGAAAGTGCAGCCTTACGAGCGCCAATGGCAATAGCTGTAATTGCAGGTCTTGTTACCTCAACCCTACTAAGCTTAGTCGTTATTCCTTGTGTGTATTATATTTTCGATAGCATACAAAGCTATTTTTCTAAATCTGGGAATAGAAGTGAATAGCCAAAAGTACTCCTTTCAAGGAGGTTCCGATAATTATCGGAATAGGAAGATGTTCTGAAAATAAAAACACTCCCTGTATCCCCTCTCAAGAGAGGACTTATAATAGTACAGATTAAAAAGAAAAAAATGAACTTCATTATAAAACGAAAGGTTTTAATAACAATGCTCTTCACCGGACTTAGCATGTTGGGGTTTTTCTCCTACAAGCAATTGCCGGTTGAATTGCTTCCAAACGCACAACTTCCTATGCTGTTTGTGCAGGTAGGAACTACTATGGAAGTAGATCCACGTTATATGGAAAGTGAAGCAATTATTCCTTTGGAAGGAGTTGTTGGAGGAATGAAAGGCGTTGAAAAGATAGTCTCTACTGCCGGCCAACAAAGAGGAAGCATCCAAATCTCTTTCGAACAGGGAACCAATCTTAAATATGCTTATTTAAAGCTGGCCGAAAAAGTTGCGGAAAAAAAGAAAGATCTCCCTCAAGAATTCCGAGTACAAGTTGAAAAATTTGATTTGGAACAACTCTCCAACATGTTCATGAATATTCAGGTTCGTGGAGGTGGAGGTGTTGACCGGGTTCGACAAGTTACCGAAAATGAAATAGTAGAAAAAATTCAGAATATTAATGGCATTGCCAATGTTGCTGTTTTTGGTGGTCGTGAAAAATCCATCGAAATAATCCTAAAAGATGATGTTTGCAAGAGTTATGGCATCAGTCCATCAGATGTTCGCTCCGTTCTTAATCAAAACAAGAACATGCGAAATTTTGCTGGTAATGTTATCGAAAATGACAAAATGCACTTTGTTAATGTTATCTCCGAATTTTCCGACCTCTCAGAATTACACGAACTCGTTGTTAAAGAAGCAGGTAGCATCAAACTAAAAGATATTGCAAGCATTCATTTTGGAGTGAAAGAAGAAACCTCTTATAGCCGGGTGAATGGAAAAGAAGCTGTTACTCTTCAACTAACAAGAGATTCTCAATCGAACATTATTGATTTAGCAGACAATGTAATTGCTAAAATTGAAGAAATAAATGAAGAGTTCGCAGGCAAAGATATTACCATGGTAGTGCAAACGAACAGCGCCGAAACCATGAAAACAAATATCGATTTAATAATCGAACTTGCTTTAATTGGTGGAATATTAGCAATTTTCGTTCTTTGGATATTCCTTAAAAACATTCGCTTAGTAGCTGTAATTGCTCTGGCTATACCGATTTCGGTATATACAGCATTCAATTTTTTCTATGCTTACGATATTAGCATCAACACACTTACTCTTTTAGGAATGGCACTGGCCATAGGTATGCTGCTCGACAACAGCATTGTGGTTCTCGAAAATATTTACCGTTTGGCCGCCCAAAAGAAAGATCCTGATACGGCAGTTATTCAGGGAACCAAAGAAGTATGGCGATCCATTTTTGCTGCCACACTAACAACAATCACCGTATTCTTACCTTTTCTGTTTACATCCAATTTCTTTATCGGGTTATTAGGAAAACACATTGGAGTTTCCATTATCGCCACTCTGTTGGTATCGCTGGTTGTTGCACTGCTTTTAATTCCAATGATTACTCACTCTTTCCTTAAAAGAAAAGGCTCTGCCCGTGCCATTACTTTCCAAAACATTTCACTCCACAACCGATTGGTACAGGTTTATCTGGTAACGCTGAAATCGTGCATGCGATTTCCTGGAAAAACTATTATTGGTGCCTTAGGATTGTTTTTCATCACCTTACTGATCAGTTTGGGTTTAAGTATGATTTCGAACACGGAAACTGAGACTAAAGATTTGAATCTTTATGTGACACTTCCTAGTGGAACCACACTCGAAAACACCGATTTATTAATTAGGGAAATAGAACAAAGACTTGATTCAATTAAAGAGAAAAAAGACATCACCAGTCAGGTTTATGAAGAGGAAGCAATTTTAACCATCAAACTTGCTGATGATTACCGGGAAAAACAAAATCTTTCTGTGCCTGAAATTAAGAACAATATTCTGAAACGTATTAACGATTTACCACGGGCATCCTTTAGTTGGGATCCTCCGCCCACTAGCCGCAGATTTGGCGGAGGTGGTGGTGGTGGATTTGCAGGCGACAATCCTTTCATGAAAATGCTGGGCATAGGCAGCCAGAAAGAAAAGCTGATTATTAAAGGTCAGGATTTCGATAAAATACTCGACGTTTCGGAAGATTTAGAATATTATTTAGGTCAACTAAGCTCCATTCAAAATGTATCGGTTAGGAATCCAGCCAAACGTCCCGAATTGGTTCTGGAGTTGGACAAACAAATAATGGCGATTTATGATATTCCAGTCTCCTCGGTATTGTCGGAATTGAATTCCTTCCAAAAAGAATTTTCGAGTGGTGTAAAGTTCAAACAAGGCACCGAAGAGTACGATATCATCATAAAAACACTTGGCAACAATGTTGAGCAAGAAACAAGAGATGCTGCCGATCTGCGTAAGCTTACCGTAAGAGGCACACAAGGTGCTGAATTCGAATTGCAAAATATCAGCAATCTAAATTTTACCGACGGCTTGTCGACTATAAAAAGAACAAATCAGGAAAAACAACTCGAAGTTGAATATCAGTTTATAGATGAAATAAACGACGAAAAAGATCTTCTAACTGCCTCGAGGGTAGAAATTGACGAATTGGTAGCGCGTATGAATATTCCTTCGGGTATTGCTCTTGAAATTGTTCATGAAGAAGACACGTTCGCTGAGTTTGGCTTTCTTTTTCTGATGGCAATGATTTTAATATTTATGATATTGGCTTCGGTTTTTGAATCGTTCACGATGCCTATTGTAATGATGTTTTCCATTCCTATGGCCGCCATCGGATCGCTAATTGCATTAATTTTAACCGGAACTCCGCTGATGAACGCGAATGTTTTCATCGGGTTAATTATTCTTTTAGGCATTGTGGTGAACAACGGAATTATCTTGATCGATTATTCCAATGTGCTTCAAAAAAGAGGATATCGGGAATCAAGAGCTTTAATGATGGCCGGATTGGCACGAATTCGTCCTATTCTGATTACAGCCATTACCACTATTATTGCATTAATACCTCTTGCTCTTGGTCGTGGAGAATATGTAACACAATTGGGAGCTCCTTTTGCCATTACCGTTATTGGTGGCCTAAGTTTAAGTACCGTTCTCACCTTGGTTTTTATTCCAACTCTTTATGTTGGTTTACGAACCAGCTTAGACTGGATACAAAGTCAGCCCGTATTGGTAAAAACTCTTCAAATTGCCATTTGGATGATCGGAACCTATTTCATTTACGTGGAAGTAGATAGCAAGATTTGGCAGATCATTACTTTTTTACTACTTCTTTTATCGGTACCGGCATGCATCTATTTTATTCAGACCAGTTTGCGAAAAGCCAACGAAAAGCTGATTGCTCCTGATGAAACATTGCGCATCGAGATTAGAAATTTGGTGAAAATATACGAATGGGATGGTCGATTTACCCGTGAATGGAAATCAGGACTTAAAATAAGAGAGCGCTTGGGTTTAAAGGAATCCTATTCATCTTTTCGCGACTTTGTTTCCTTAATTTGGCAATTACCCTTAATTGCTTTCCTGTTCTTTTTTATTTACTACCATCTCGAAAACAAATACTGGTTACTTGGCTTGTCTATACTATTTCAAATTATGCTTTTGAATTTTACGGCTCCCATTATCGAGTATAAAAAACACCTGCAAAAGGAGAAAAGAAACAAGTTAGCACGAGCCTTAATTATCGTTTTGCACAAAAGCATTTACTGGCTAATGCCACTTGTGGTAATGACTTATTTTTATCAGAAATACGAACTGACAGGACTTCTTTCTCCTTTGGCCTTTTTCTGGTATCTGGCATTACTGATAAAAGTTTCTTCTAATAAAATTTATCATGAAAAAATAAATATTAACCGTGTTAAAGGTCGATTTAGCGGCATTCGTAAATTCTTCTACCGCTTCGTTTTAATCATCCCAATTATAGGGAAAAAGAAAATTCCGTTTAAAGCAGTTAAAGGTGTAACCTTCAATATCGAAAACGGTATGTTCGGATTACTGGGACCAAATGGTGCTGGTAAATCGACCCTGATGAGAATTATTTGCGGTATTCTGGAACAGAGTTACGGGCAAATTACCATAAACGGAATTGATGTTTGCGAAAAGCGGGAAGAACTGCAAGGATTAATTGGATATCTGCCACAGGAATTTGGCATGTATGAAAATATGAGTGCGTGGGATTTCCTTAATTACATGGGAATTCTGAAAAAACTAAATAACAATGCCGAACGAATGAAACGTGTGGAATATGTTCTAAAAGCCGTTCACATGTTCGATCAGAAGGACAATAAGATCGGTTCCTTTTCGGGTGGAATGAAACAACGAATTGGAATTGCTCAAATTCTTCTTCACCTGCCAAGAATTTTGGTAGTTGATGAGCCAACAGCAGGACTTGATCCGCGCGAGCGAATTCGATTCAGAAACTTATTGGTTGAATTAAGCAAGGACCGAATCGTGATTTTCTCAACCCATATTATCGAAGATGTTGCCAGTTCGTGTAACCGGGTTGCTGTTATGAAAAAAGGAGAACTGAAATATTTGGGCGAGCCGATTCATATGGCTGGTATTGCCGACAAAAAAGTGTGGATGCTAAGCGTATCAACCGAAGAGTTTGAAGATTTAAAAATCAAGCATATTATTATTCATCATATGCGCGACAAAGAGCAGATTCGGGTTCGCTGTTTAGCAGATGAAAATCCGGGTTACGGGGCTGTAAATACAAAAGCGAATTTAGAAGATGCCTATTTGTGTTTACTAAATGATAACAAGGAGACAGATACGACAATGGCAAGTACCCAGGAATTGTAATCAGAACAGAAGTACCCATTTCAAAGGGGATACAGTGGGATGGTTTGAAAGCAACAACACTCCCCTCTCAAGAGGGGAATTGAAAACAGTAAATTCAATATCAATGAAAATATCAGAACAATTTAAATTACTACTCGATTTTATTCGCTACAACATCATGATTATATTTGCGAATAAATTCATCTATTTCCTGATTGCGGCCTTTGCCTTTTTTCTGATGGTAACCGGTATCATGTTGTTTACTGATTCGAGTCCCGATGAAGCAGACATTTATGGAAGCTTACTATTTCCGGGCATCCTGATTTTATTCTATCCAGTCATTTACAACATACAAAGTGATAAAGATACCCGAATGCTCGAAATACTGTTTGGAATCCCCAATTACAGATATAAAGTGTATTTGGTGCGTTTTGCACTTAGCGTATCACTTTTAGTCTTAATTATGTGCCTGATGTCGTGGATAACGGTCTTTGCAATTATCCGCATATCGGTATTTCATATGGTTTATGAACTGATGTACTGCTTACTTTTTTTAGCCAGTCTGGCTTTTTTACTGGCCACTCTAATAAAGAATGCGAGTGGAGCTGCGGTGCTTATGGTAATTATCGGATTGGTATTTTTGATTCTTTCAGAACCTCTTGAATCAAGCAAATGGAACATATTCCTAAACCCCTTCGATGTTCCGGGCGATATGAGTTATAGTATTTGGCAAAACGTGCTTTCTCAAAACCGAATGATGCTCGTTGCCGGCTCTATTATTTCAATTCTTTGGAGTTTAATCAACATGCAAAAGCGGGAACGATTTGTATAGTGGTAACTTTTAAGTGGAATTGCGAACAGTGAGTGTCAGTAAGGATTTATAACAATATATTTAAATTAAATCAATACAAAAAGGCTCAATAATCTAAATTATTGAGCCTTTACTATTTGTTATCCTATTGCTATTCAACCTCTGCAAGTTGGCTTTGATTCTTTTTCAATTCACGATTCCAGCGATTCAATCCACCTTTTAGGTTCGCCGCTCTGTGATATCCCACTTTATGTAGAAAATTTCTTACTTGCTTGCTTCTAAATCCTAAATGACAGAAAATCACCATGTCCTTATCCTTTGGCAAAAGAGGAAGCCTGTCCTGAATTTCTCCCATAGGAATGTGCATTGAATTTTTAATACCATCCTTGGCCAGTTCATGTGATTCCCGAACATCAATTAGCAGGATATCATCTCGCTTCGCCATTTCGCTCATTAATTCGAAAGGTGTAAAACTTGTTTTGGGGCCGTTATCGTTATTTTTAAATAAGAACATATGCGTAAATTTTAAATTAAATATTTATTAGTACCAATAACATCTCACCGTCGATATTATTAATAAAGGGTCTAACAAATATAGAAAAATATGGAAGCACTGAACATGATAAATCRCAAATATGATTCGTTCGAGACTTAAAGTTTGTTAAATCCATAAATAAAAAATGAAAACYCTCATYCGTGCACTTTACAGATGGGGGCAATTATCAMCTAATTATCTCTCCCKTTTACRCTTTAGCYGGCTTTTGCATTTTAATCACCAAAATYCGCAATAKCTCATCACTYTCRTTTCTCCAGCCATGTCYGCAATTTGCAGGACTCTCGATTARGGTATTTRCTTCTACTTCCTGACTCTCGTCACCTATTTCAACAATTCCCTTTCCTTCCAAAACCAAAAAACTAACRTCAAGAGGAGTTGCATGCTTGGCTATGGTATCACCTGGCTTTAAACTTAARTGTACCATCATTATGTGYTCATTTTGGTGAAACTTTCTGGCTTCAACACCATGATTRTTTACAAACGATTCAGTTTCAAATATCTTTTTTATCTCCATRATKTACTGTATTWGCWTGATTTATTACTGTCTTTAGTAAAWATCGGGCTTTTWAAATCAGYAAATAGTACCATATGTTACAAGTGCCAATAAAAACCCCATCTGCGAAATTCGCAGATGGGGTTTAAAAGCACTTCAGTATTTTATTTAATAATTACCTTACTCATGGTAACTTCTCTTTACTTGAAGAATTTACAGTATTATTTACTCAACAACTCATTTAGTAAAGGTAATAACTTCTTATTCGATGGTCTCATAGCCTTAGCATCAATTAAGTTTCCCTTTTTATCGATTAAAATAAAATGAGGTATTCCTCTAATATTATATTTGTTTGCCAATTCAGATTTAAAACCACCTTTAACGATCAACTGTTTCCATCCAAAATTATCTTTTTCAATCATTTTTTTCCAGGCCTTCTCGTTCTCATCTATCGAAATGCTTATTATTTCAAGTTCAGAATTATCTTTTAATTTTTCATAAACCTTCTCTAATACTGGTATCTCTTGTTTACATGGCCCGCACCAGGTAGCCCACACATCAATATAAACATACTTTCCTTTAAAATCGGCTAAACTGTATTCCTTACCCTCTTTATCGAACATTGGAAAGTCCGGAGCCGAAAATCCTGCAATTAGTTTAATTGAATTTTCATAAATATGAGCAACATTTCTTTTGTATTTTTCATTGGAGCACATTGATTTGTACAAGTCATAAGTGTTCTCTAATTGCAAATCGGCTGAAAAAGATATGTATAAAGATACAGCCTCTGTAAGCATTTTATCCTTTAGCTTAGTGGTCTTTATTACTTTATCAATAATATTCATTTCAACGATACAAGAAGAGTCTTTGCTCATCCCTTTCGACTTTTCCTGTTCTAAATTGAACTTTACTTTTTGATCAAGTACTGCCTCATAAAACTTACTATCTTTATTTGTTTCATTTTCTTTCAGCGAATTCATAAAACTCACAAAACCCTTATCTTCCCAAGCTATGGTATTACAATATCGTTTTGCATACCACAACCACGATGATTTTAGATATTTAAAATAATAAGTAAAGAAAACCTGTTCTTTTTCAACAAAAGATTTGTCAGAAATGTTTGATTCGTTTAGAATATTTTCCCAGGTAGTTTGAATCGAATCGATCTTGCTCGTAAGCTCACCAAACAACAATCCTTTAAACTCATTTTTATATAATTTCCCGCCAAATCTATAATTCAGAACTTGTTGTCTTTTAAACTTATAATTATTTAAAAAGGACTTGTCGCCGGTAAATTCAACATTAAACATTTCATTTTCAGCAGTTGTAAAAGTTAATGCCATTTCATCTCCCAGTTCGAAAACAGGCAATACACGTGTATATTTAAAGAATAAACCAAAATTATCCATCTTGCTTTCATCAATGGTTAAAAGCAAATTACCTTCATCGTTAAAACTTAAAGTATCCACCTGGCGTTCCCCACCTACATTATAATACACATAAATATCCTTGTCAACATCGGTTTTATTCGTAACCATTACTTGAATATCTTTGCTGCCACA
>JAESUW010000181.1 GCA_016760525.1 Labilibaculum sp. | reverse complement strand
ACGTACTTAGAAACCGCCGTACCAAGAGCAACAGTCCCGCCACCATCAGTGTTGAATGTGCCGAGGTCTTTGCCGTGAGCACATTCTGATGAATTTGAAATAGAAGTGCAATTACACCTATTTAAAAAATTGATTGAAGCAAATGACATAACCTATGTAATTGATAAGCTTAATTTCTTGTGTGATTCAAATCTAAATTCGGAGATATTGTGTTCTGTAAACAATTTATTGATAACAACAAAGCAAATATTAGGGTTAGAAAAATCTATTGAATGGATAAAAACAAATAAAAAAAATCCGTTTAGTCATCACAAACAAGGCTTGTTTCATTTTGAAGATATAAAAGCACTACCTTACTTAATCACTCTTTTAGAATTGTCATATGACTCAAATATAAGTTCAGAACGTAGTTATGATAGAATGTGGAGTTTTGTTGTTAATGCTTTAGAACATTTAGCATTAGCTTCAAAAGAAAATTACGTACTCGTAGAGGCCCGTATGAAGTCTTTTATTGAAGAAAATAGTGGTCAGATWKAWAATGTNNAKTTYYTAWAWAGAAYNAAKTGARKSKANAARARAWAASTNNAMCMTMNTMMCRAWNATMWTRRAAWACGAMWWRRGWWCGRYAMTGACAAAGATAAAATCATTGCTAGTTGTATAAACAATATACCATTTGCATTATAAAACCGATTAGTAAAACCCAAACTAGAAATGAAAGAAATAGTAAAAATAAGTAGTTATGTAGCTAACGGATATTCAATTGTAGATATTGAAACAATCAAAACAACAATTCAATATAGAACCAGTAAGAATATTAGAGTAATTCACGACGTGGTAAAAAATAGCTATTCAGAACGTCGCTACAATGCTATAACCTATGAAGAATTGACAAGTTTTCAAACTATTTTGTTAAAAGCATATGTTCATGCACACGATGCACTAGAAAAAGGGATAGAAACGAAGGATGCTGCTAACCAATTAATAGAACTAAAAAGAGATGTGTTATGCATTAGAAAAAACTTGATCACATTAAGCAATTATATTGACGTAGAGTACGAAGAGAAACTACAAGAATTCAAAGCTTTTATAAGCTAAGCATAAACACAATATGGAGCAATACTATCTCATAGATAAAACGTACATTGTACTCCTTAGTATTAGAAAAATTAATAGCATAGCATAATAGATTAAATGGCAAAAAAAGACACCACTAGTTTTGAACAAAAACTATTTAAAGCAGCAGATAANCTACGAAAAAACATAGACGCTGCAGAGTACAAACACGTTGTGTTGGGATTGGTATTCCTAAAGTATATTTCCGAATCATTTACAGAACTTTACGACAAACTAGAAGCAGACGAATGGTCTGACCCAGAAGACAGGGACGAATACATTGCAGAAAATGTATTTTTTGTTCCTAAGTTAGCACGTTGGAGTCACGTTCATGCACAAGCAAAATTGCCAAGTATTGGACAAACCATAGATCAAGCAATGCAAGCGGTAGAAGAAGAAAATAAGGAGCTTAAAAATGTACTACCACAAGTATTTGGTAAAGCTAATTTGGACAAAACCTCTTTAGGGGAACTGATTGACTTAATTTCCAATACCGAATTACAAGTTGAAAACGAAAACTCTAAAGACCTTTTCGGGAGAGTTTATGAATATTTCTTGGGAGAATTTGCCAATGCCGAAGGGAAAAAAGGAGGWCAATTCTACACTCCAAAAGCCATTGTAAAACTAATGGTAGAGATGATAGAACCCTACAAAGGGAGGGTTTATGATCCTGCTAGTGGTTCAGGAGGGATGTTTGTAATGTCCGAGAAATTTGTAACAGAACACAGCGGAAACGTAAAGGACATTACCGTTTACGGACAAGAAAGTAACCAAACTACTTGGAAACTGTCTAAAATGAACCTTGCCATACGTAATATAAACTCCAAGTTTGTGTCTTGGAATACAGAAGGGTCTTTTTTAAAAGATGCCCATCCAGATTTAAAAGCAGATTTTATATTAGCAAACCCGCCTTTTAACCAAAAGGAATGGGGCGTTGATATTTTACAAGAGGATGGACGTTGGAAACACGGAACACCACCAAACGGAAATGCCAACTTTGGTTGGATGCAACATATGTTATACCACTTATCTCCAAAAGGGGTTATGGCAACTGTTTTATCTAATGGTTCTTTAAGTTCTAATACCTCTGGAGAAGGAGATATACGTAAAAACTTAGTAGAAAAAGGTTTGGTAGAATGTATTGTAGCCTTACCAAAACAACTGTTTTACAATACAGGTATTCCAGCATGTATTTGGTTTTTACGTAGAAATAAAAACGCAGCAAACAAAGAAGTTTTATTTATAGATGCTTCAGAAATGGGCTTTATGAAAGACCGTGTACATCGTGATTTATCCGATAACACAACAGAAGAAAAAACAGGAAATTTTGATAAAAACGGACTTGGTGATATTCAAAAAATAACAAATACCTATCACCAATGGCGGGCAGTCGTCGCTAATGGTACGGAGCAATCTCCAGAAACTTACCAAGACACCAAAGGCTACTGTAAATCTGCAAGTTTAGAAGATATACAAAAGCATGGGCATGTATTAACACCAGGAAGATACGTAGGCATACCCGACGAAGAAGATGACGGCATTCCTTTTGAAGATAAAATGGCAGACTTAACGACCACTTTAAAACAACAAATTGACAAAGAAGCCGAGTTGAACCGAGAAATTGTTGCACAACTTTATAAAATTGGGTTAACTATATGAAAAGCTGGAAATCATACCAATTAGGTGAATTATATAATATAAGTTCTGGGCTTTCTAAATCCAAAGACGCATTTGGTTTTGGCAAAACATTTATAAGTTTTAAAGATGTATTTCACAACTGGTTTTTACCTCAAAACCCTATCGGATTAGTTAATTCTTCAGAAAAAGATCAGTTCACTTGCTCTGTTTTAAAAGGAGATGTCTTAATAACTAGGACAAGTGAAACAGCTAACGAGATTGGGATGTCCTCTGTTGCATTAGTAGATTATCCAAAATCAACATTTAATGGCTTTTGTAAGAGATTAAGACCTAAGAAGGAAACACCTCTTGAAATATCACCAGACTTTATAGGATATTTATTTAGATCGAGGGATTTTAGAAAAAAAGTAGCTCAATATGCTACTATGACAACAAGAGCTAGTTTAAATGGAGATTCAATCAAAAGGATGTCTTTCGTTTTCCCCCCATTCATAGAACAAAAAGCCATAGCAAAAATACTAACCGCTTTTGACGATAAAATAGAAAACCTACAAGCCCAAAACAAAACCTTAGAAACCACCGCACAAACTATTTTTAAAGAATGGTTTGGTAAATACCAAATGGGTGATGAGTTGCCTGAGGGTTGGAGAGTTGGGACTATTGGAGAATTAACTGAAATCAGAAGAGGAGGTTCCCCAAGACCTATCAAAGATTACATTTCGGATTCAGGTTATAGATGGTTAAAAATTTCAGATGCCACCGCTACAAATTCGCCTTACATTTTTAATATTAAAGAACATATAAAAACTGAAGGTTTGAAAAAGACAACTCTTAAAATCAAAGGTGATTTAGTCTTGTCAAATAGTGCTACTCCTGGAATGCCTAAGTTTTTAGCAGTTGATACATGTATACATGATGGATGGATGCACTTTCCTACTTCTAAAGTTTCAAACGAATATCTTTATTTACTCTTTTTATTTATAAGGCCAACACTTGTGCGACAAGGAAGTGGAAGTGTATTTGTTAATTTAAAAACTGATATTTTAAGGTATTATGAAACAGTTATTCCTTCGGTTTTAACTTTATTAAGTTTCGATAATGTAATAAAACCAATCTTTGAGAAAATCTATAACAACTCAATCCAAATCCAAACCCTAAAAAAAACCAGAGACACCCTATTACCAAAGTTAATGAGTGGTGCATTGCGGGTAGATGGGTTTAAAGAATAAGTTATGAAAGGAAGGTCTCATTTTTCTAATACAGAAGTAGAACAGCTTAAAATTTTAATTACACAAAAATTAAAAGCAGATTCTAATGCTCAAAAAGGCATAAGAAACAAGATTAGAAAAATTGGATTCTATGCTTCCGATTTTGGCTTACGTGGCGGATATACTGTTAGTGATTTTTTACACGTAATAACTACTGACGATACTATTAAAACAAAAACAGTAGCGGCAACAAAAACAACCTCATTAACTAAAGCAAAAACAGCAAAAGGTGGCAGGAAAGATAGCGATGAAGCTTATATCATAAATATATGTGATAAGGTATTACAAGAAAAAGCCATCAGGCAGCATCGGTTTGATTTTTTAAGAGGAGATTCTGGAGTAAAATTGCCAGTAGATGCTTTTTATGTAAAGCACAACTTGGTAATTGAGTATATGGAGAAACAACATTCCGAACCAGTGGAATTTTTCGATAAAAAACAAACTGTTAGCGGTGTTGGCAGAGGAGAGCAAAGAAAAATGTATGATGAACGCAAAAAAATACTAATCCCTGAAAATGGCATTAATTTTTTAGCCCTTAATTATAGTGAATTTAAGCACAGAAGCAATAAAACACTACTAAGAGATTTAGCGAATGACGAAGTTGTTATAAAATTGAAATTAGAAAAATATTTATAAATAAATCATGAGTAAGAAATCTATCCCTAACATTTTTAATTACGCAACTAGCGAGTTAAGTCAAGATGCATTTATTGCTTGGCTTTTGAGCTGGGCAAACAAAGCGTATAAACCAGAAAACAAAAAATTACATTTATTAGGTTTAGACTTTTTACGATCTTTATTGGCAAAACAAAATATAGAAATAAGTGAGATTTCAAACTTAGAGATTAAAACACAGTTTCATAAAATAGACGTTTTTGTGAGTTTTCGAATGGATAACAAACATTATGGAGTTATCATAGAAGACAAGGTACATACTATAGACCACAATAACCAGTTAGAACGCTATATAAATAAGATAAAAGAACTTAACAGTGAAACTGTTATTGTTCCTGTTTATTTTAAAACTGGGTATCAAGTTAACCTTACACGTATAATAGCAAATGGCTATCATCATTATACAGTAAAAGACTTACATAATGTATTAACACAAACAAAGGTTTCGCAACTAAATAATGATGTGCTAACACAGTATCATAGCTATATTTTAGGAAAAGAAATAGCGTTTGATAATGCTGAGAAAGATTCAAACGCATATTTAACCGCACCGTTAAACCAATGGAAATGGTGGACTTGTGTTCGCTTTTTTCACGACAATAAACAACACTTTAATGCAGGTTGGGGTTCTGTAGGTAATAACAGAGAGCCTTTATTAGCTTTTTGGTATGGTGGAAGTAGCTTTACAATGCGTGATGTGGAAAGTGACAAATTAATGAAGCTTGAAATTTATTCAGATGTTCAGTTTTCAAGAGGTAAAATAAAAATCAGTTTTAGAATTGGTCTGAAAGGGAACCATCAGAAGAATAATAAAAACAAGAACAAAATTTTCAATGCTTTTAAACCTTATTTAGACAACGAAAAAAGATCCTATAAAAAAGCACATTTTAAAGCAGCTAAAGACACTATGAAATTGGTTGAAATAACGGAAATAAGTGATGCTATTTACTATAAAGATTTAATATCAATATTAGAAAACAACGAGTTAATTAGTAGAAAATTCACAAAAGAATATACAAATGCTTAACGAAAACACCATAGAACAATCCTTCATTGACCAATTAATTAGTCAAGGTTACACGTATTATAACGGAACAGATATTTCGCCAAATAGTGACAATCCACAGCGTGAAAGTTTTAGTTCGGTAATTTTAGAACAGCATTTTAAAGATTCGCTTAAAAAACTAAATCCTACACTTTCAGAATCTATACGTGTAGAAGCTTATCAAGATGTAGTTAACCTTGGCACGGAAGATATTATGGAAAACAATGAGCGTTTCCATACCGTACTCTGTAACGGTGTAACAGTTGGATTTACGGCAGACGGAGAGGAAAAAGGAATTGATGTTATATTGATAGATGTAGTGAACCCAGAGAATAATAGTTTTTGGGTGGTAAATCAATTTGTTGTTAAAGAAAACAACAACGAAAAACGCTTTGATGTCGTTATTTTTGTAAACGGTTTGCCGCTAGTTTTTATTGAACTAAAATCTGCAACAGACGAAAAAGCCACCTTACGAAAAGCTTACACTCAAATTCAAAACTATAAAAACGCAGTTCCAAGTATTTTTTATTACAATGCACTTTGCATAATTTCCGACGGTATAGATGCTACAACATCCAGTGTGTCGGCTCCTTTTACACGCTATTTACCATGGAAAACACCTAAAAAAGCATTATCGTCATTAAAAAACAAGAATTTAGCCATTGCTGCCGAAGGATTGACTACTTACGGAAATACACCTTTACAAGAGCTTACCAAATGGATGTTGAATAAAACAACCTTGGTGGAGTTAATTAGATATTGCACTGTTTTTGAACAAGAAGAAAATAAAGACAAAGAGACCGGGCTAATTACCCAAATAAAAGTAAAAAAAGTAGCGGCATATCATCAATATTATGCCGTTCAAAAAGCCGTTACTCAAACTTTACGTGCCACCAACGCATCTGATGGAGATAGGAAAGTAGGTGTTGTTTGGCATACTCAAGGTTCGGGTAAATCTTTATCTATGGTGTTTTATAGTGGTCAAATAATTACGCATCCAGAAATGAATAACCCAACCATGGTAATACTTACGGATCGTAATGATTTGGATGATCAGCTCTTTGGTACCTTTGGGAATTGCATTGGTTTATTAAGGCAAACTCCTGTACAAGCAACTAATAGAGAACATATAAAAGAATTATTAAAAGTGAAAGGAGGAGGCGTTATCTTTACTACTATTCAAAAATTCGCACCTACAGAAGGCCCTGTTTATGAAGTTTTATCAGATAGAACAAACATTGTAGTAGTAGCAGATGAAGCACACCGTAGCCAATATGGATTTAAAGGTCGTGAAGTAGAAACTGAAAAAGGAATGGAAACTCGCTATGGAAATGCAAAATACCTACGGGATGCGTTGCCTAATGCTTCTTATATTGGCTTTACTGGAACGCCAATTGAAAATGAAGACAAATCAACACCTGCTGTTTTTGGTGGTTATATAGATATATATGACATAAAACAAGCCGTAGATGATGGAGCAACAGTGCCTATTAGTTACGAATCTCGTTTGATTAAAATAAAATTAGATGGGAAAACGGCAAAATCCTTGGACGAAGAAATCAATGCCATTGCTGATACTACAGAGGAGCAACTAGAAAAAGCTAAGAAAAGGACCGCTACGATAGACGCTGTAGTAGGACATCCTGAGCGATTAAGAGATGTTGCCAAAGATATTGTTATGCATTTTGAGGCAAGGCAAGAAGTTTTTGAGGGGAAGGCAATGATTGTGGGAATGACACGGAAAATATGTGTAAAATTATACAATGAAATCATCGCTTTAAGACCTAATTGGCATCATAATGATTCAGATAAAGGCCTTATAAAAGTAATCATGACAAGTACCTCAGACGATCCTGAGTTGTTTCAGCCACATCATACCACCAAAGTACAAAGAAAAAAGTTGGCTGTACGAATGAAAGATCCTAACGATGATTTAAAATTAGTAATTGTTAGGGATATGTGGCTTACAGGTTTTGACGCCCCAAGTACACATACCATGTATATAGATAAGAAGATGCAAGGACATAACCTGATGCAAGCTATTGCAAGGGTTAACAGAGTTTATAAAGACAAGCCAGGAGGATTGGTTGTAGATTATATAGGGGTTGGGCAGGATCTTAGAAATGCCATGGCAACTTATCTGCAATCGGGAGGTGAAGGGAAACCTATTGTAGATATTAAAGAAGCCATTGCTGGAATGAAAGAGAAGTTCGAAATTACGGAACAGATGTTTAATGGCTACGATTTTAAAACCTATTTCCGTGTAGATACTGCTCAAAAGTTACAAATATTGTTAGGTGCACAGAATTTTATTCTATCAGACTCCTCATTAAAAGAGCGGTTTTTAAAAGAAGTTACTTTGCTGTCAAGGCTTTTTGCAATGTCTATTCCATGCCCAGATGCAGACGTTATAAAAGAAGAAGTAGCATTTTTTCAAGCAGTTAAAGCAAGGATAAGCAAGTTTACTGGCAGTTCTGTAAAGTCGGATTACGAAGTGGAATCAGCCATTAAACAAATTATAGATGAAGCATTATCAAGTGATGGAGTAATAGATATATTTGAGGCTGCGGGTATTGCAACCCCTTCGGTAAGTATTTTGTCTGACGAGTTTTTGCTCGAGGTTAAAAATATGCAACAAAAAAATGTTGCTTTTGAATTGCTTAAAAAATTATTAAGTGACGAAGTGAGTATCCGAAAAACAAGAAACATAGCACAAGGTAAAAAGTTTTCTGAAATGCTTGAATCCGTTGTAAAACGATACCATAATAACCAAATAGATTCTGCTCAAGTATTAGCGGAACTATCAGAAATCGCTAAAGAAATGCGTTTAGAGGATAAAAAGTCAGACGAACTGGGTTTATCTCCAGCAGAATATGCTTTTTACACGGTGTTAAACGAAAATGATTCGACAAAAATGTTGGACGATCATAAAATGAAGGAGTTAATACATACAATCGTAGACGTAATAAGAAAAAATGCCACAGTAGATTGGAGCAAACGGGATGATGTAAGAGCAAAATTAAGATTGACCGTAAAAAAAATATTAATGCGTTATGGCTATCCACCAGATTTAGCAAAATTGGAGGCAGACAGAGTATTGGAACAAAGTGAAAATTTGGCAGATGTGTTTTCAAGTGTATATTAAATAAAAATTATGAGTAAGAAAGAATCAACTAAAATTATTGAAGAGTTATATAAAATAGCCAACGAATTACAATTTGAAGACAGCAAAATTATTGGGTTGGCACAGGATATCACTAAGGTTATTAAAGAAAATGGTGTAATAGATTGGAGCAAGAGAGATGATATAAAAGCTAGACTAAGATTAGAGCTAAGGAAAACATTTATGACCTATGGCTATCCAGCAGATTTAGCAAAATTAGAAGCGGATAGAGTTTTAGCACAAGAAGAAAGAAAAGGGTAGTATATGATACGAGGGTTTGCAAACTTAATACCCAAAGAATCTATTGGCTTAGATGGGGCTATCGCTAAAAATACACTGCTATTTTATTCAGAATATATTTAAAAAAAACTTTTAAACTTTATCTAACAGATAATTATGCTGTGAATAAAGAGGGAAGCCATACGCAAATTGAACCTAAATTCAAATGGTTTTTTTTCGGTTTTAAATGACGATAATAATCTCAGAAATAAGATAGATAAACTATTTTAAATTTATTAAAATTATGAATGAATGTGATAATGAGGTAAAGTTTTTTTGAAAATGT